>JAAXUM010000070.1 GCA_013336025.1 Chlorobiaceae bacterium | reverse complement strand
CGCCATAGTGATTGCTGGTTTGATTTTATAATTTGTAATTAGTCAAAATAAAATTAGATTCAAAAGGTTTATTTATATTCAATCTAAATAACAGAGGGCGTTTTTTTCTCATAATCCCAATTATTTATTCATGAACGTATTGTTGAAATCCACAGCTTTAGTCGGCATTTCTCTTGTTTGCTCTTCAGGTCTTTTTGCTGCCGAAGAGAGCCGTCAGAGCGCTGCTCTTGAACCGGCTCTCTTCAAAGGGCTCTCTTTCTCAGGTTTGCTGGAGGTAGAGGGCGCATATGGAGAGAGTGACGGGGAGAGCTCAAGCGATCTTTCTCTTGCGACAGTAGAGCTGGGGCTTGAAGCAAAGGTGACGGACTGGTTGAGTGCCCGCATCCTTCTTCTATACGAACAGAATGGCGATGACCGTATTCTTGTTGATGAGGCCAGCATAAGAGTGCAGCGGGATGATTCGCCCTTTTTTGTGCAGGCGGGACGTTTTACGCAATCATTTGGCAATTTTGCCACGGGAATGATTTCGGATCCGATAACGCTCGAGCTGGGCGAGACGAAACATCACGCTTCCCTGCAGGCAGGGTATGAAGGTGAGATTGTGTCGGCTTCCTTTAGTCTTTTTAAGGGCGATGTGCAGAAAGAGGGTATGGACGAGGTTAACAGTTTTGTCGGGGCTCTTTCCATTGGTGGCGAGGTGAACGAGCGGTTCAGATATGAACTCGGAGGTTCGTATTGCAGCAATATGGCCGATACCGATGGTCTTCAGGATGATTTTGAGCCAGATCTCTACAGGACGGATGATTATGTGGGAGGCTACAGCGTGTATGGCCTTTTAGGGTTTGGGAGCGTTGAGGTCCGTGCTGAATATCTCGCTGCCGCGGAGAGTTTTGTCGATGGAGATCGTTCGGGATTAAAGCCTGCGGCATATAATGTCGAGGTGGGTTGTGATCTTCCCGAATCCCTGCATCTTGCTTTGCGATATGCCGGCGCAGAAGATTTTAATGTTGAAAAGCAGTATGGTGCGACACTTGCCTGTGATCTGTCTGAAAAAGCGACACTGGCTCTTGAATACCTTCATAACAGCAATGATGACGCGACAAGCAGTGATGCTGTGACGGTTCAGCTTGCTATGAGCTTTTAAATAAAGATAACATAATCACAGGGTGCGAGATGATGGTTCCGTTAGGTTTTTTGCTTCAGGGGGAGTCTGCAGAAATAGTGGGCTTCAGGTCACGCCGTAAAAAAGAGTATCACGGTTTGATTCATGGTACTGGAGCAGGTCATGGGGATGCTCTCCGACGCCCGGAGATCATAAAAGAGCAGCGTCTTTTTGAAATGGGCTTTTGTCCGGGCGAGGTGATAGATGTATTGCAGAGTAAGGCGGAGGGATTGTTGTTGCTGAGGCTTCGCGACAGCAGGTTGGCTTTGGATAAACAGATAGCAATGGACATCATTGTCAGGAGAATAACATCATGAATTTATCAGAGTTGAAAAAGGGGCAGGCAGGAAGGGTTGTCAAGTTGTCGGCTGTTCACCGGTTGAGAAGGCGCTTGCTTGATATGGGCGTGCTTGCGGGTGAGATTATCAGGGTTGTGGGGGTTGCTCCGCTTGGAGACCCGGTAGAGGTTACGGTCAAGAACTATAAGCTCTCGCTTCGTAAAAAAGAGATTGAAGGAATCATTGTCGAGGAGGTGAGCTGATGCAGGTTGCTGAAACGATCGGGGAGATGGCAAGATCGGAACAACATACCGGCAAGCCGTCGATTATTGCTGTTGTGGGCAATCCAAACAGCGGAAAAACAACTCTTTTCAATGCCTTGACAGGAATGAACCAGCGGGTTGGAAACTGGCCTGGAGTTACGGTTGATAAAAAGACCGGATTTTTTACTCATAACGGTCGCCATTACGAACTTGTCGATCTTCCTGGTATCTACTCGCTTTCGGCGCTTTCACAGGATGAGGAGATTGCAAGGGAGTTTATTCTTGAAGGTCAGGCTGATCTCATTATCAATATTGTCGATGCATCGAATCCTGATCGTAATCTCTATCTCACCAGCCGTCTTCTTGAGATGAAGGTTCCTGTTCTCATTGCGCTTAATATGATGGATGCGGCAAAGGGGCGGGGTATTGCTTTTGATATAGCTCGCCTTTCCTCCCGAATCGGATGCAGGATAGTTCCTCTTGTTGCTTCTCGAAAAGATGGAGTGGCGGAGCTGAAGGATGCTATCGAAGAGGAGATAAGTCTGAAGTCGTGTAAAGGGTGCCGGGTAACTTACCCCGCATGTATAGAAAAATCCATTCGCGAGCTTTCGACGGATATCCGGCGATTCGCAGAAGATGCTCATTATGACCCGGATTGGTTTGCATTGAAACTGCTTGAAGGCGACCATCTTCTTGAGTCCCTGATCCCGGTTTCGGAAAAAGATCGTGTTTTCGGGTATCGAAGCGAGATAGCCGATACGCTCGGCGATGATCCTGATATTCTTGTTGCCGATGCGCACTACCGGTTTATCAATGAGCTCTCTTCAGAATCTATCCGGCGAACGTCTGAAAAGGGTGAAAGTCTCAGTGACAGGATTGATCGTGTTGTGCTGAACCGATTTGCAGGTATCCCGATTTTTCTTGCGGTCATGTATCTGATGTTTCTCTTTACCATCAACCTTGGAGGAGCATTTATCGACTTTTTCGATATTGTTGCAGGTGCGCTTTTTGTCGATGGTTTTGGTGAGCTTCTTCATTTATCGGGATCTCCTGAGTGGCTGACTGCGATTCTTGCTACCGGATTGGGCGGCGCGTTACAGACTATTGCGACCTTTATTCCTCCGATAGGCTTTATGTTTATCGTGCTCTCCCTGCTTGAGGATTCCGGATATATGGCAAGGGCAGCCTATGTCATGGACAGAGGTATGCGCGCGATCGGACTTCCCGGCCGGGCGTTTATCCCGCTGCTTGTAGGTTTTGGCTGCAACATTCCAGCCATTATGTCCGCCAGAACCATGAGTGACGAGCGGGACAGAATTCTTACGATTATGATGGTCCCGTTTATGTCGTGTGGAGCAAGGCTTCCTGTTTATGTTCTGTTTGCGGCTGCGTTTTTCCCATCCGGCGGTCAGAATCTGGTTTTTCTGCTCTATCTGATCGGTGTTGCTGTAGCGGTACTGACAGGGTTTATACTTAAGAGTACCCTTTTGAAAGGCGATATATCCCCTTTCATCATGGAGATGCCCGCTTATCATATCCCGACCATAAAAGGAGTATTCATGCGGGTTTGGGATCGCCTGAATTCATTTCTTGTTCGAGCCGGAAGGGTTCTTGTTCCTGTTATTATGGTGCTGGCTTTGATGAACTCTCTGGGAACTGACGGAACATTCGGCAATGAAGATTCCGAAAATTCCATGCTTGCCGAAACCGGTAAAGCTATCGCTCCTGTTTTTTTTCCTATGGGCATCAGCGAGGAGAATTGGCCGGCAACCGTTGGCCTTTTTACCGGGATATTCGCCAAGGAGGCAGTTGTTGGCACATTGAACGCTCTCTATGCCGGAATGGGCAGAACTGCTGATGTCGTTGAGGGCGAAAGTGAAGAGAGCGACTTTAATCTGATGGAGCGTTTCGGTGAAGCTTTCCGGACCATTCCGGAAAATATATCGGCAATAACAGGGTCGCTTCTTGATCCTCTCGGTATTTCAGTTGGTGATGTTTCGGACAGAGCCGGAGTTGCCGAAGAACAGGGCGTGGAGGTTACCATATTTGGTACGATGGCAGCTCTTTTTGACGGTACAGCTGGAGCCTTCGCCTATCTTTTGTTTGTTCTTCTCTACTTTCCCTGTGTGGCTGCTATTGCTGCCGTATATCGTGAAACCAATCTTGCCTGGACACTGTTTGCCGGCGCATGGACCACCGGACTGGCCTATATCCTTGCAGTCATTGCTTATCAGGCGCCAACATACAGCAGTCATCCAGCCTCATCGGCGGCCTGGATTACTGCCATGGTCGGGATGCTTGCCGCGGCGGTGGTTGTTATGTATCTGCTCGGTTCGCGTGGTTTCCGTAAGAAAACGGGCGTTTGATATCGTATGATTTTTATGGGCGGGCGGCACTTAAGGCCGCCTGCCCAAATAAAAAACAAGAGGTTTTCTATGACACTTACTGATCTAAAAGGATTTATTCAGGAGCGACGGAGGGTTTCCCTTTCTGAAATTGCAGGGTATTTCAAGGCAGACATGGCAATGATCGAATTGATGCTTGATCATTGGATCCGAAAAGGAAGAGTGCAGGTAAAAAAGGCGGATGCGTTCAGCGCATCATGCTGCGGAAAATGCGGTGGCCATAAACAAGTATGGTATACATGGGTTGACGGATAGTTATACGTGCTCAAGGTTGGTTTTTATGAGGGGTTGAGGCTGAGGCCCTTTTTTTGTGACAGCGTCGTAATTTATACTAAATCTAAATAAAAAGGAAGGGGGAGCTGAAGATGAACGGAAATGAAAAAAAGAGAGGTCGTTGCAGTGCCCGCTGCGTTGTTAACAAATGCAGTTGCGGCGCATTTCATCTGCATTACCGCTATGCTGTTGTCATTATCGGCAAGCAGACGCTGTTTCAGATTATGGAAGATTGCTATCGATGGGAGGAGCTGAGCGTCGGGATGAGCGAGGGTTGGTGTACGAAACCTTTTGTCGTGATGCTTGGCATTGTAACGATAACCGTTCCTCAGGTTGATTTTGAAGAGTTCAGTAAGGCGATTCAAGACGCTGTTTCTCTGGAGCTCGATCTTCCTGGAATAGCAGGTGGTCTTTTGAGTTTTCCTGGGAGTTCGGCCAGCAAATAAGGAGGATTGAAAAATATTTCGGCATCAAAATAAAAGGAGAAGTATGAAACGAATAGGACTTTTCTGGGGATCACAAACAGGTAATACGGAGTCAGCAGCAACGCTTATTGTTGAAGCGATCGGTAGTGATATTGTTCAGAGTTACGATATACGCGGCGTTGATAGCGGCATTTTCGGTAGTTATGATTCCCTTATTCTCGGGACATCGACATGGGGCGCTGGTGAGCTGCAGGATGACTGGGACTCTTTTCTTCCGCAATTTGACGCCATTGATTTTATCGGAAAAAAAGTGGCGCTTTTCGGACTGGGTGATCAGCTCGGTTATGGCGATTATTTTCTTGACGGTATGGGAATTCTCTATGAAAACCTGATCGGTCGTGGTGCGAAAGTAACGGGTTCATGGTCAGCCGATGGGTATGAGCACTCTTATTCCAGAGCGATACAATACGGAGCTTTCGTCGGGTTGGCGCTCGATGCAGATAATCAGAATCACCTAACTCCCGTGCGTATCAAACAGTGGGTGGGTCAGATTTTACCGATTTTGCTGTGATCGGGGTGAGTTTTTATAACTAAAACAGGCGAATAATCATGTTAAGCAGAACAATTCTTGAAAAACTGAACAAGCAGGTCAATCTTGAAGCCTACTCGGCGCATCTCTATCTGCAAATGAGCGCATGGCTGCTTTCTCAATCACTTGATAATACGGCACTGTTTTTCCGTCAGCATGCTGAAGAGGAGAAGGTTCATATGATGAAGCTGTTTGATTATATAAACGAAACAGGATCGCTTGCGCTGATCGGGAGCATCGAGGTGCCTCGAAAGACAGAGTTCGCTTCACTTATTGCGTTACTTGATGATGCGTGGCAACACGAATGTGTTATTACCGAGTGTATTAACAAGCTTGTAGAGACGGCGTTTGAGGAAAAGGATTATTCGACGTTTGCTTTTCTTCAGTGGTATGTGGCCGAGCAGCATGAAGAGGAGCATTTGTTTCAGACGCTTCTTCATAAAGCAACGATTATCAATACCATGGATGGACGAGCACTGTTTCGTTTTGATGAAGAGGTCAGAAAATCAGTTTTTCGCGGTTCCGGTCAAAAGCATCAGCATCCTGGCTATGATGCTGGCAGAGCCCCTCACTCGGAGTTGACAGCTCATTGAACTCTTTATCCTGCCCGGATCTCTCGTTATCGATTCGGGCAGGAGTTCTTGTTCGTTACAGGATAAACTCCAGATCAAATCCTTCGCTTTCCACGATAAATGTATCGAACTCCCGAAGAAAGCCGGCTGTTTTAACCGGATCAATCATTCGCAGCCAGGCTACGCCAACCGGCTGATTCTGCCATCCGAGCAGGATGGTCTCTTTTTTTTGCGGGTCGAGGCTTTCGCAGCACCTTCTGATGATGCGCAACAGGGCGCCGAGTGCGCTGTGATGCAGAAACGCCTCGTCCCAACTGTCAAGCCCGTTACCAGACTCAGAGATGAAATGCAGCTCGTTCATGGCTTCTATGATGCCGTAATGGAAAAGTGCGGCATAATTATGCGCGTCAATGGAAAAGCATGCATACACACGGTAGTCGCTGTCGTTCAGTTTCACTCTGTTGATGGTGCCAGTACGGCAAATGGATAGTTCCCGGTGTTCGGGATTGTTGTCGTCAAGAAGAATATGGTGAACGTTCATCAGTGTATGGTCGTTTGCAGAAACCTTTAAGTGAAGGAATCGGTTTCCAGTGTAATGTCGTTGCTTTTAATGCTGTATATTTATATAATTATTTTATAAGCTCGAAATGATCAAAGAGATGGTCACGATATTATGTGAACCTGGTGATCAAAACAATTTTACCTGGAATAAAGCATGGAAGGAAATTTTTCAAATAGAGTACAGGATGTTATCCGTTTGAGCCGTGAAGAGGCGCTGCGTATGGGGCACGACTATATTGGCACCGAGCATCTGCTGCTTGGACTTATCAGGGAGGGAGAGGGAATTGCCGCACGGATACTGAAAAACCTGAAAATTGATTTATATCGTCTGAAGCAGAAAATAGAGGACAGCACGCATCCAAAAGTTCCTGCCACGCAGATGGGCAATGTGCCGCTGACAAAACAGGCCGAAAAAGTGTTAAAGATAACCTATCTGGAAGCCAAAATCTGCAAGTCTAACATTATTGGTACAGAACATCTTCTGCTCTCCATTCTCAAGGGAGAGGACAATATCGCATCACAGATTCTTGAGCAGTTTGGTGTGAGCTATGATATGGTGCGGGATGAACTGCTGAGTATTACCAGCGGAGGAACCGAATCTGATGAACCTCAGGCAGAGGGGTTTGCATCGTCAGGAGGATCCGAAAGATCCCAGAAAAAGGCTGATCCAAAAAGAGGCGAAAGAACAAAAACGCCTGTGCTTGATAATTTCGGAAGGGATATTACCCGTCTTGCCCTCGATGACAAACTGGATCCTATTATCGGTCGTGAAAAGGAGATTGAGCGGGTTGCCCAGGTTTTGAGCCGACGCAAAAAGAATAATCCGGTGCTGATTGGTGAGCCCGGTGTGGGGAAAACGGCTATTGCCGAAGGTCTTGCCCTCAAGATCGTGCAGCGCAAGGTTTCACGTGTTCTCTACGACAAGAGGGTTGTTGCCCTTGACCTTGCTGCTCTTGTAGCCGGCACCAAGTATCGCGGTCAGTTTGAGGAGCGGATGAAAGCGCTCATGAATGAGCTTGAGCGGTCGAGGGATGTGATTCTTTTTATTGATGAACTGCATACGATTATCGGTGCGGGGGGAGCTTCCGGATCCCTGGACGCAAGCAACATTTTCAAGCCTGCTCTTGCAAGGGGTGAGTTGCAGTGTATCGGGGCCACTACGCTTGATGAGTACCGTCAGTATATTGAAAAAGACGGAGCGCTTGACCGCAGGTTCCAGAAGATAATGGTTTCATCAACCGTAGCCGGTTCAACCATGAT
>JAAXUM010000069.1 GCA_013336025.1 Chlorobiaceae bacterium | reverse complement strand
CTTTTTCTGACGCTGCCTCCACAGCCTCCACAGAAAGGTCAAAAACCACAACCTTCCTTTGGTGATCAAGAAGATTTTCAACCATATTGAAACCCATCTTTCCCAACCCTATAAATCCTGTATTCATGCTTCTCCTTCAGATTTTTTCATTGCTTTTTGCCAACACGCTGCTGATCGCAGTGACTGGATTGAAAAGAGGTGACACCGGGGAAACGAAAAAAAGTTCAGGACTGAAGCTATGAGAACGATTGGCAGACACCCTTATCATTCAGAGGAATACCATCCTGTAACAGATACCCGTTCGGTGAATCGTTTGAACAGCTCATGTAATTCCCGCAGAAGCTCCTGCGACTTGTTTATGTCACCGGATTTTGCAAGCTGCTCTATTAAAGAGGCATGAAGCCCCAACTCCTTGCCGCCGACGGTCACAGCCTCCCCTTTTATGGAATGAGCTATCATACTTGCTGAATCTGTGTCATGACGATCAAGTGCAGCTTTCAGATCAGCGATCCGCTTTGGAACCTCACTGATAAACTGTTGCAGAATTATACGGACAAATTCACGATCATTCTGCATCCTCCAGAGAAGATCATCTATAAGAAAGACCTCATCGGTATGTTTCATTGTCATCTTGTCGTCTGCAGTAAAATTCTCCTGTTCCACGCTTTTTCCCGGCTTTTTTTTTCGTTGAAGGAATTTCAAGAGCACGTTGTTCAGATCAGATTTACAGACCGGTTTAGGAAGATAATCATCCATCCCCGCACTGATACACTTTTCCCTGTCCCCGATCATGGCATGCGCCGTCATGGCAACCACTGGAACATCCGGAGATCCGCAAAGCGTCCTGTCAGTTCTGATCATTCTGGTTGCTTCATAACCATCCATTTCCGGCATCTGGCAATCCATCAGAACCAGATCATACTCCTTCCTGCGCATGGCATCGAGCGCACCTTTTCCACTGGAAACCACATCAGGAGAGTAACCGAGTTTCTTGAGCATGGCAACCGCAACCTGCTGATTTACAAGACTGTCTTCAACAAGAAGAATATGATACGTTTCGGTTTCCGAATCATGCCAGCCTGCACCAACCTGTTTAACAGGTTCCTGATATTCTGCCGATTCATTATTCAGAGCATCAACAACCGTGTCGACAACCTCTGCCTGGCGAACAGGTTTCAAAAGCAGCCTGAATACCCCTGAACTGAACTGCTTTTTCATCTCCTCATACTGCCTGAATGAAACGAGAAGAATAACCGGACAACGATATACATCCCTGATCGTTGCAATAAAACGTTGCAACTCCTCTATTGAGTGCTCTGCGACATTCGTGTCAAGAATAGCAACTTTCCGGGATGGAACTGATTCCGGGCCGGCTGGTGATGAGTTGACTGATGCAAGAGCCTCTTCAAGACCGCCGAAGTCAGTACAGTCACAGTGGCAGGATTCAAGAACTCCGCGCAGCATGGAACGCATCGAAGCATTCCTGTTGACAATCAGCACCCTTGTTGCGTTCAGACCCGCTCCGGCTCCAGGAAGCAAGCATAATAATTGATCCTGCTTTTCAAGCACCACATCAAACCAGAAAACAGATCCTTCGCCATCCAGGCTTTCGAGATTGATGCGACTCCCCATCTTTCTCGCAAGCTGGTTTGAAATAGAGAGTCCAAGTCCTGTGCCGCCATATTTTCTTCTTGTCGAACCATCAGCCTGTATAAAAGGCTCAAAAACAGCCGTCATCATCTCCTGTGGTATACCAATGCCGGTATCCCTTACAGAGAGTCTGATGGTAACATGGGAATCACTCTCATCCTGAACCATCGCACTTACGACAACCTCTCCGAAATGAGTGAATTTCACCGCATTACCAACAAGATTAACAAGGATCTGTCGAATTCTTGCCTGATCACCTCTGAAAGCAACAGGAAGGAAAGAACCTGTTACAAGCGTTAACTCAAGACCTTTCTCCTGTGCCTGAAAACCAAGTATGCTGCAAACATCTTCAAGCAGTTCAAGCAAATTAAAATCAACGACGTCAAGCTCAAGACGGTTGGCTTCTATTTTGGAAAAATCAAGAATATCGTTGATAATACTCAGCAGATTTTTACCGCTGCTGATAATGGTTTCAACATATTTACGCTGTTCCGCATCGAGACTTGTATCAAGAAGAAGATCGGACATACCGATAACGCCATTCATAGGCGTACGGATTTCATGACTCATATTTGCAAGAAACTGGCTCTTTGCCTCATTGGCATCACTTGCTGCTCTGGCCATTTCCTGTGTACGGGTAACAGACTCTTCAAGCTTCCGATTTGTTTCGAGCAGCTCATTGCGAGCAAGATTGGCATCTTCAATGAGATTGAGAAGTGCCATACGCTGTTGCTTTCTGTACTTCACCTCGTCACATTGCTCTTCGAAACCATCACCATTACTGATTCCTGAGCAATCCTCATCCTCTGCTGAAAAATCCTGCATCGGATCAAAGGCTGCTGAAGTGTCACCGGAAAAACCGGCAAGCTCATTCCGGAGCTTGACGATATGTTTTTTCAGATCAATATTGTGCAGTTCACGACCAACCATAACCCGGTTAAAGCGCTCAAGATCGGTCAATGTTCTTTTAAGTTCCAGCTCCATTCCCTTGCGCTCGGTAATATCCACTGAAAGCATAACAACAGAAGTGACCTCACCATTGAGAAAACAAGGTGCAAAACGGGATTCAAGTTCAATGGTTTCCTGGGGAGAAACAATAATTTCACATTCGAGCACCGCAGGTTTACCGGTAAGAATAACCCGATCTATGGTCTGATGATATCGATCATGGTAAGGTGGCAGAATATGATCGCAGAGATGCTCTCCCACAGCCAGCGGTTTTTTGTGACCGGGCATTGCCCTGTTGACATAAATAATGCGATGTGCCCTGTCAACGGCAATGATAGTATCCGGGCTGTTGACAAGCACGGAACTGAGGGTATTCTCACTCTCACGCAAAGAGTTCAATGCTTCCTGCAGTTTCGCCTGCGATATCTCAAGCTCATAGTTATTATCTTCAAGCTCCCTTTTAACGTCTGAAAGCTCAATAGATTTACGAATCAGCTTGATATTCTGATTCCCGAGAACAGTCTGCTTCTCAAGCAACTCCTGTTCAATTCGCCTGCTTCGTAACGAATCTTTTTCGAGCTCCAGTATCCGTTGCTGAAGATCATGGTATTCCGGTTTCTGCATAATCAATTCAATGGATTGAAATAAGATTATTTCCCAAGCACCCAGATAACCAGAGTTTCATTGTGAAACTTCGCCGCTGACAGCTCTTTTTTTGTTTTGTCTACAGGACCGATTTCACCATACGTATAAAAGCCTATCAAAGGCACGTCCTTGCCTATACACTCCTGAACAACAGCAACCTCTTCCTGAATACGCCTGCCGAGAACAAGTTTTCTGCCGACACAACTGAACATGACAACTGCCTGTGGCTGTGCGCCCTGAAGAGAAGCTTTTGCCTGCTCGGCCGCATTTTTCGCGCCATTGATAATATCACCCCTTGAGGCGGTTGTCAACGTCACTTCACTGCCTTCAGGAATCGATGCGGCCAGAGAAATTGTCCCTTTTTTGTGATCGACTGATAATCCGCAGCGCAACTGAAACAAGGGTTCACCATCAACAGAGAGGTTACTGTCGATAATTCCGAACGGGTATTCAAGACAAACACCAGGAAGCCTCACTGCCCGCTCTTCGCCAAGAAAATCCTTATACAGGTCGAGGGCACTGGTATTTTCAAACTCTTTAACGACATTTCCTTCCGATGAAGTACAGGTAAAACTGTTTCCTATCGAGGCAAACCCACTCCGCACGCCGATCCCTGTTTTGAAACCATCCATCCTGCAAACCATAAGGCCCACGATAGCATCCCTGTAAACTTTACCGTCGTAATACTGAAAAGTGGTTTCAAAACGTTCATCATCACCAAGAAACCCACCGCAAATCTCAAAATCCGTTCCTAAAACAGAGTGCAACCCGTCAAGAACCCTGAGACCGTCGCCACCCATGCCATTAGGAAAAACCAGGAGAGATGCGTCGGGATCAAAGGAAACTTTACCGAGAATATCGTTCACCATTTCAACACTGCATACAGATTCATCAGCACTCATATTGTGACCGATGCCCGCAACAAATTCAAGGCATTCGGAACCAAGCGCCATGATAACCACTGAATCGGTAGAAAAGCCTGCTGTAGAAACCTCTCCGGCGGTTGTCCCGCCAACCATCTGAATATCTCCGGCAACCGATGAGATCCCTGCAAGAAGATCATGATGATTAAAGCGCATTGCGGCAAATACAATCAGCACCTGCGGAGTCCCTCCATGCTGACGAAGTGCATCAGCAGCCGCCTCCTTACCTGCAGAAAACGAATCGGCCAATCCGCTACTGCCTACCCCGACACTGATATTCGACATTGGTTTTACCTCCCTTATGGAAAGAACTGCGGTTATGGAATACGTACAAAAACGTCCAGGGACTCCATTGCGTTGACTATAGAAATAATCTGCATCGATAGTCCTTCCCGTAGGCAATAAAAGTCACACAGAAAAATCAGTCGGCAAGGTAATACTCAAGAGTGGAAACAACGCGTACTTTCTTGATATAGGGCGTGTTGCTGTCACGGTTTTCAATGGTAAACTGGCCCTGACTCGCTGATTTTATTTTACCAAGCCTGCTTTTTGAGTCGGATGCAAATTTTTCAGCGACCGCTCTTGCGTTATTTGTCGCCTCTTCAATCATAGCCGGCTTGAGTGCGTTAAGACCGGAAAAAATAAATTCGGTTTTCGCCTCATAATTCTCACCCGAAACTGCAACGCCCATTTTACCCAGATCCACCATCTTTCTGACGGTATTTCTGACCCGGTCAACATCCCTCGTATAGACGCTCACGGTTGAACTTCCGGCATATCTGAATGTAAACCGGTTAGCATCGCCATAGCCCTGGGCCTGCCGGTCTATGATTGCGGGTGCTGAAACCGAAATGTCCTGGGCTGTAAATCCGTTTGCTGCGAGAAAATCAAGCACAACCTTGTTTTTTTCTTCAATTGCACTCACCAGTGTCGAAAGATCATCGGCAGCCACCTCAAACTTGATCGGCCATATGGCAATATCAGCCGGTGCTTCCCGTTCTGAAAGCCCCTTGACGGAAACCGTTCTCTCAAGCGCCTTGAATCTTGTAATGCCAGCCGAAAGCAGGTATCCCATAATAACAAGCCCGGCACAAAGCAAAGCACCAAGAATAAAAGCTTCCGTGTTCCGTTTATTGTTCATGGGTGCAGCAGTTAATCGTTACTATGGCAGCGTTGCATTATACCAATATGATAAACATAATACATGCATGCTATTCGGCACAAACGAATACAGAAAAAAGCCGCAATATGAAACGCAATCACAGAAAACACCCCGGAAATGATCACAAAACTGCCCCTGCCTTTATCCTGACAAGTTCCTGGTAACGGGCAATAAGAGCACCGTTCACTGAAGCCCATGATTTTCCGTCGGCAAAGGCAAGGCCTTTGGCTCTCATCTCAAGAGCGCGTTCCGGGTTATCAAGGAAAGCAAGACAGTGCCGATAAAAGCCATCAACATCCCCTGCACCTGAAACCAGACCTGCACCGGATTTTTCAACAAGCTCCATACATCCACCGACATCCGACACAACCGCAGGAAGTCCTGATGCAAGCGCTTCAAGCACAACATTGCAAAATGCCTCAGTTGCAGAAGGAAAAAGAAAAACGTCGCCGCTGGTATAAGCACGGGGAAGTGCCGTTCCGGTAAGATAACCCGTAAAAACCGCTTCGGGCATACGCCGCCTCATCTCCTCCTCTTCAGGACCTGAACCGATCATCACAAACCGCACGCGATGACCATGCCCTTCCTGCATGAAGCGGTCATAGACTCCCATAACAACCTCGATGTCCTTGTAAAGCACAAAACGCCCGGCATAGACAAATACCGTCCGGTTGTCAGCATTCCACTCTTTCCTGAGTTCTGCTGAACGTCGGGAGGGATCAAAAAGATCCGTATCGATGCCTCTCGACCAGATACCGACATTTCTGATTTTCTGATCAAGCAGTTTTTTTCTGACACTCTCATTGGGAGCGAGCACCATGTCACAGGTATTATAAAACCATGTAAGGTATTTCCACACAGGTTTGACCGCAAAACCAAGACGGTAGTAACTGAGATAGGAGGGGAAATCAGTGTGATAAGCCGAAGTTACCGGAAGTTTCTGCTTTTTCGCAAAGAGCAGAAACTTCCTGCCGACAATATCCGGCGTTGAGATATGCACAAGATCAGGAGCGAACTTAAGAAGCTGCTGCTCCGTTTCAGCTTTGAAAAATCCCAGTTTATAATCAGGATAGAGAGGAATGGGAACGGATGGAAGCCTGTAAACCCTTAGTGGCTTATGGTTGTCTTCCTCCGAAACATCCGGAGACCAGACAACCACCTGATGCCCGTTTTTCAGAAAAGAAGCAACAAGCTGATAAATTGACCTGACTGCACCATCTTTGTCCCTGATGTAGGTACCGGCATATAAAGCGATCTTCATAAAAAATGAACAGTACAGAATGGATCCGTTCATGAATACAGTGCCGATCTCGTCATCAACATACTGAAACTGTCATCGGCAGTTAAAAAAAACAAAGGTAATAAATCCGGGAGAAAAACCTGCACAAGCAGGCACTCCAATCACGAACGCCGTGAAATACTTGCGATTTTCGGCTGAACAAGTCTCCTGAAATCACTCCAGGCAAGTCTCACCAGCTCGGTATGCGCACCTGCATTGAACGCTATATCATCATCCTCGGCAAGCTCCTCGGAAACATAAACCTCCATTCCATAAAGATTTCCGAACGGAGGCATTGCTCCAGGTTCACATTCAGGAAACAGATCGGCAAATTCATGTTCACTGGCCAGAGCAACATCCTGAGTCGAAGTAAGTTTCTTAAGCAGTTCAAAATCGAGCTGACGCGAAGCAGGTAAAACCGCCATAGCCATTTTGCCATCAATACTGACCATAACGGTTTTTGCAAGTTCTTTTCCAGGCACATGCGCAGCAGCAGCTATTTCCTGTGCCGTATAAGCCCTGGAGTGGCTGACCACAAAATACCTGACAGCATGACTGTCAAGAAACTCCCTTAATCTCCGGATAGGCATTATGGACCTCCTTTGTTTGGCTCTGAAATTCAGGTCGGTGAAAAATTTCTGTTGCTTCAGGCTACAGCTTATCCTCCTGGATACAGGCAAAGCAGACAACATGAACAGGCGGGAAAGTGATGAAAAATTTACCAATTTCAGCAACAAACATCAAATCATTTCCCCTCCCGTCCAGACAGAGCCTGCCACGCTTCAAGAGCAGGCCGTGCTGTGTGGTACCCCGCTTTCATAATATCCGCAATCTGGCCGGTATCAATCAGACTGAACTCGGAAAAATCGAAAACAAGAGCAAGATCCGCTTCTTTAAGCTGCATTGCCGTGGTATTGGTGATCGTGCTGTAAAAAGCGTTCAGAAGAACACCAATAATATTATCGGGCTTTTTAAACACATGATGGCCGAGAAGATCTACACCGATCACTTTTTCAGCACCCATCCGTCTCAACGGCGTTACAGGAACGTTCTCAACCAGCATACCGTCCACAAGCATCATCCCCTGATAGTTGACCGGCATAAACACCCCCGGGATGCAACTGCTCGCCATGACCGCAGATGCCACATCGCCCTTTTCAAACAGTACTCTTTTACCAGTACCGATATCGGTAGCAATCATCGCAAGAGGTATTTCCGCATCCTCGATATTTTTTTTACC
>JAAXUM010000068.1 GCA_013336025.1 Chlorobiaceae bacterium | reverse complement strand
TTTTGATGTGATTGTTGGCATCGAGGCAAGAGGATTCATTATCGGCGGTGCATTGTCCTATGCGCTTGGAAAAGGTTTTGTTCCGGTGAGAAAACCGGGAAAATTACCTGCCGATGTTGTTTCCCAGGAATATGAACTTGAATATGGAAGCGATACCATAGAGATACATAATGATGCTCTCGAAGAGGGAAGCAGGGTGCTTCTGGTTGACGATCTTCTGGCTACAGGGGGAACAGCTCTTGCTGCAGCCGCACTGGTTGAAAAGGTTGGCGGAGTTGTTGCTGAAATGGCATTTATTGTCAATCTGCCTGATGTTGGCGGTGAGCAGCGTATTCGTGACAAAGGGTACAGTATCTTTTCCCTTACAGATTTTGAGGGCGATTAGCTGGTTTTCTCGTTGTTCAGTAAGGGGGGTTATGAATCAGGAGGCTCCCCTTACAGGTTTTCCCCTGCGTATGTTTTTTCTCTGTAGTTATTCTTTCCTGCTCTTCTTTTCGCTTTTTTCCTTCAGGATCGTCTCTTCGATACCGTGATCGTGTGCTCATGGTGATGGATGTCGATTTTATGAGGGAGAGAAATGCGGTAAACCTCTTGTTCCTCTCAGGAAATACGCTGCAGAGAATTCAGGGCAGACAAAGAGAGATTATTATTTTCAATGTGGTTGAAAGGGGTTATTGTTTCAATCATGCACAGCACTCATGGTTTCATCTCTCCTGATCGGAAAACAAAAGGGGTACCTGGTGTTTTAAATAAATCATTAAGCCATGGGAGCATATATATTCCATAGCTAAGCTCGATTTCATATGGAACTCGCGTCGCATGAGTACCCTCATGCCGATGTTTCCCTGATGGACCGCATAGCGGGACAGCACGGAAATTTTATGTTTCCGCACCCCTTTTTTCGCGATTCTTCGGTGATTTTAATCGACAGGGCTTAATCCTGACCGTTTTTCAGGCTTTCACTGACTGCATGTTTGAATTCTTTCGAGATTTTGAACGTCGGTACATTTTTCGGATCGACGGTTACCTTCTCACCCGTTCTCGGATTTCTTGCCTGTCGCAGATTTTTATGGCGGATATTAAACGAACCGAATCCCCTTATTTCGATTCTTTTGCCTGATTTCAAAGAATCAATAATGCTCTCAAAAAGGCAGTCAACTACAGCTTCCGTTTCATTTTTTGTAAGGCCTGTCCGGTGAGCTATGACATTGACCAAGTCCGCTTTGGTGGTTGTAGTTCCCATGGTGTGTCTGGCTTTGGTTGTTCTTGTATATATATGATATAAAGTTATTTAAACCACAAACGAAACGCAACAATTCCTGTAAAAACAGCAAAAGCTTTACGAAGTGTGTCACTTGAGAGCGAAATGGCGATTTTGGCACCAAAAAATGTTCCTATAAAAAGTCCCAGTGCTATAACCAGTCCAAACCAGAGGTGTTCCGTTGCAATTCTGCCCGAGCGGTAATACTCAATAACGCCAAGAAGACCGACAGGAAGGAGCAGTGCAACCAGTGATGTGGCATTGGCGCTGTGCTGTGTCATACCAAAAAGCAATACAAGGACAGGTACAATGATAATACCGCCACCAACACCGAACATGCCGGCAAGAATACCACCGGCGATACCGGTTATGAGCATAAGCAGGAATTGCATGAACTGTGCAGCCATTTAAACATGATAAATCGAGAATTTTCGTCAGTCGTTTCCGATGATTTTATGAATTTCTCCGGCATCAAGAGATTCTTTCTCTATCAGAGTATCAGCCAGTCGCTGAAGAGTGGATTTTTTCTCAATGAGAATTGTTCTGGCATTTTCCATACAGGACATGATAATATTGCGTACTTCGACATCGATCTGCAGGGCAGTTTCTTCGCTGTATTCCCTGATGTGGGAATAGTCTTTTCCAAGGAAAACCTCTTTATTGCTGTCGCCATAATTGATTGGCCCGAGTTTTTCACTCATACCCCATTGACGTACCATCCGCCTCGCTATATCACTTGCCTTTTCAATATCATTTGCCGCTCCGGTGCTGATCTCATTAAAAACCAGCTCTTCGGCAACTCTTCCTCCAAGAGCATAGGTTATCATGGCAAGAAGATACTCTCTGTTGTGTGTATAGCGATCTTCAAGGGGGAGATAGGCGGTCAGGCCAAGGCTTCTTCCTCTGGGTATAATGGTGACCTTGTGGATGGGATCTGACCCTTTCGTATAACTTGCAACCAGCACATGTCCGGCTTCATGATAGGCGGTCATTTTTTTCTGTTCATCGGAAATATACATGCTTCTTCTTTCAGGCCCCATTAGTACTTTGTCTCGGGCGTGTTCGAAATCAAGAGCGGAAATTTCCTCCTTGCCCTCTCTCGAAGCAAGCAGAGCTGCTTCGTTGACAAGGTTTGCAAGGTCAGCTCCTGAAAATCCAGGGGAGCTTTTTGCAAGAACAGTCAGATCCACATCACCTCCAAGCGGTGTTTTGCGGGTATGAATTTTGAGAATAGCTTCACGGCCGCGTATGTCGGGTTTGTCGATAGTGATCTGGCGGTCAAACCTTCCTGGTCGGAGAAGCGCGCTGTCAAGCACATCAGGACGGTTGGTCGCTGCAATGAGAATGACATTCTCGCTGGTGGTGAAGCCGTCCATTTCAACCAGAAGCTGGTTAAGAGTTTGCTCCCTTTCATCATGACCTCCACCAACCCCGGCACCGCGACTTCTTCCTACGGCATCAATTTCGTCGATAAATACAATACAGGGCGCATTTTTCTTTGCCTGTTCAAACAGGTCCCTGACGCGTGAAGCGCCAACACCTACAAACATTTCAACAAAATCAGCTCCGGAAATAGAGAAAAAAGGGACTTTTGCCTCACCGGCAATTGCTTTTGCAAGAAGGGTTTTTCCTGTTCCCGGAGGGCCGAGAAGCAGTACCCCCTTCGGGATTTTACCGCCGATTTTTTCAAACCGTTCCGGGTTGGTAAGAAACTCTACTGTTTCCTGGAGTTCCTCGATTGCTTCATCTACTCCGGCAACATCCTTGAATGACGTTTTAACATCGAATTCACTTATCATTTTCGCTCTGCTCTTGCCAAAACTGAAAATGTTTTTTGATGCATTTCCGTTTTGCGAAGACATTCGCCTGAATATGAAAAAGTACAATAGTCCGAAAATGATCCATGGAGCAAAGAGCATGAGAAAAGAAGTAAAGGCAGGAGTACCTTCTTCAACCTTTACACGGATTCCTTTTTCAGCCAGAAGGTCGGCCTGTTCAATACTGAATGAAGGAATTCTGACCGAAAACTTGTCTGACTCAAGCATCGCGCTGTTTGTCAGATCGAGTTTCGTAACTGCTTTCAGCTTTCCATTGATGATTGCTGATTTATCATTAAAAGTCTTTACCGTAACGTCACTTACAAGATTTGATACAAGCAGTGATCGATAACTGTTGTAGGTTATTTCAGGACTGTCGGCAGAGGAAAAAAAACGCTGAAACAGAAAAAGCATTAAAAAAGCAAACAGCATAACAACAAAAACAACCGGGAACTTGCCGGGGTTTCCACCGGATTTTCCTGATAACCAGCCTTCTGGTTGATCATCATTTTTCACCGGATTAAACTTATTTGACGAATCCCTTTTTACGGGGCGCACTTTTTTATTTTCGGACATGAAAAAAAGGTATTAATTAAAAACTAACTTACTGAAATTAAAGTAATTAAAAAAAGAACTGCAATGGAATGCAAAAAGTTTGTTCTGCGGTAATTCTTTTTTGTGTAAGGTTTGGCCATTGATGCTTCTTTTCGCCGTGCTGTTATTTATGCTTCAAAAACCGGTGAGTTTTTTTAAATTCCCTCCTTCAGATCGTCAATTGCTCCCTTTAAATTAATAATAAACAGTACGGTATCACATTATGGTTGCTCAAAGGTTTAGAACCAGGTTCGCTCCTTCCCCGACAGGGTATCTGCATGTAGGCGGATTGCGGACAGCCCTGTATAATTACCTGTTTGTTAAAAAGATGAAAGGCGATTTCGTGCTGAGAATTGAAGATACCGATCGGAGCCGCAGAGTCGAGGGGGCACAGCAAAATCTGCTTAAAACTCTTGAATGGGCAGGGATTGTGCCAGATGAAAGCCCTGAACGCGGTGGAGACTTCGGGCCGTATATCCAGTCTGAACGGCTTGATATATACAAGAAATATTGTGACGAGTTGCTTGAAGGTAAATATGCCTACTACTGTTTCGCTACATCGGAAGAACTGGAGGAGAACCGGCAGCTTCAGCTCAAGCAGGGGCTTCAGCCAAAATATAACAGAAAGTGGCTGCCTGAAGAGATGGGGGGATCGATGCCTTCATCGGAAATCAGAAAGAAAATGGAGCAGGGAGCGCCATATGTCATCCGCATGAAGGTGCCGGACTATGTTTCTGTCTGGTTTGAAGATATTATCAGAGGTCCGGTCGAATTTGATTCATCGACCATAGATGATCAGGTGCTGATGAAGTCCGACGGGTTTCCGACCTATCATTTTGCAAGTGTGATTGACGACCATTTAATGGAGTTTACTCATATTATCAGGGGTGAGGAGTGGCTTCCTTCAATGCCAAAACATCTTCTGCTGTACGAATTTTTCGGATGGGAGCCTCCCAGGTTTGCCCATCTTCCCCTGTTGCTCAATCCTGACCGATCAAAACTCAGCAAGCGCCAGGGCGATGTTGCCGTTGAGGACTACATTCAGAAAGGGTATAGCGCGGAAGCAATCATAAATTTTGTGGCTATGCTCGGCTGGAACGAGGGTGAGGGAACCGAGCAGGAAGTGTACAGTCTCGAACAACTTGTTGAGCGGTTCTCGCTTGAACGCGTCGGCAAGGCCGGTGCGATATTCAATGTCGACAAGCTCAACTGGCTTGAAAAACAGTATATCAAAAACCGGTCTGCCGATCGTATTATACAGGCTATCAAGCCATTGCTTATTGGTGAACTTGAAAAAAGACCGACAGAAATGCCGGAATCTGTTATTACCAGCGATTCCTATCTTGAGCAGGTCATAGATCTGATGCGTGAGCGTGTCGGGTTTGAACATGAATTCGTGACCTTTTCACCATACTTTTTCTTTGACCCCGAGACCTATGAAGAGGAAGGTGTTCGAAAAAGGTGGACGGCTGATACCAACACGCTTCTCAGGGAGTTTGTAACGATACTCGCATCTCTTGAGGTGTTCAGTGCTGAAGCAATTGAATTGGAACTGAAGGCTTTTGTTGCGCCCAGAGGGCTTAAAGCAGCAGCCCTGATTCATCCGCTCAGGATACTCTGTTCGGGGGTGAGTTTTGGACCAAGTCTCTATCATATGCTTGAGGTTCTCGGCAAAGATGCCGTGATTCGCCGGATTTCCAGGGGTATAGAAACGGTGGTCTGTGTTGCGTGAGTGACTGATAAGAAGCTTTGTTGCGGCTGAACGGTTTTTGTTTTGACTTGACTGTAAATTTTCTTATTATAAGCGCAACTCCTGAGGACAGATAGCTCAGTTGGTAGAGCAAAGGACTGAAAATCCTTGTGTCGTGGGTTCGATTCCCTCTCTGTCCACAAACGTTTTTGACAGTTATGCTTTGTATGTTCATCAGTTGTCAGAATCTGTCCTCTTCCCATCCTCCGAGCACGTTCTCATTTTTTGTCAGGTACATTTCTCCTTCTGCAGGGCTTGAAATACATGAAGTTATTGTATGAATATTACCACTGAACGCAATCAGGAACTCTGGCATGATCTGCAGGAGCCGGGTGCGTACGAGTGGTGGTATTTTGACGCAGAGGACAAAAAAAACGGACTCTCGATAGTCCTGATCTGGTTTGGAGGTTTCCCCTTTTCTCCTTACTACATGGAGCATTATGAGGCCTGGAAAAAAGGAAAAACGGCAGGTCCTCCGTTTCCATCAAACTATTCCGGATTCAGTTTTCAGCTTTATGAAAACGGCAAGGAGACGGTTAATTTTATTCGGGAAGGAAGCAACGGTCTTTTTGAAAGCAATCGTGACGAAATCGGTGTGCGGTTTGAAAAGAACCGCTTCACGTATGATCAGAAAGAGGATGAGTACCGGATCAGCGTGGACTTTTCCTTTCCGGCACGAGCCCGGAAGATCAGGGCAACCCTTCTGTTCAAGCCGCTTCGTCGGGTTATATACTCGAAAAAAGATGGCAACAACAGAGGGCATGTTCCCCGGCACCAATGGCTTCTGAGTGTTCCGAAAGCCTTTGTTGAGGGTTCGATTGACATCACTGAAGGTCACGCTCAAAAGTCACGCAGAATAGTTGTCGAAGCAGCGGGTTATCATGATCACAATCTCGGCACCATGCCGATGCAGGAGTATATCAAAAAATGGTATTGGGGCAGAGCGTTTTCAGAACATTTTGATCTGATCTACTATGTGATTTTTTTTAAAAACAATCACTATCAGCCGGTTTCACTTCTCATGCTGCACGATAACAGGAGTAATCAGATGCGGATTATGGAAAGTGTTGCGTTCAGAGAGCACAACTTCAGCAGGGGCGTTTTTTCGCCGCTTCACGGCAGATCACTTGAGTTGCAGCATGGTGAGGTAATGCTGAGCATTCACCAGCATAAGATACTTGATGCCGGCCCGTTTTATCTCAGATTTGCCTCCACTATTTCCCTCAGGGTTGACGGGGAGCATTTGAATGGCATAAGTGGTATTTCCGAGTTTCTCAATCCCTCATGCCTTCGGTCAAAAGTTATGCGATTTTTTATTAAAAGCAGGATATGGAGAGACGGGGTTCCGTCGGTAATGTACAGTCAGTACAATTATATTAAAAACCATTTAGATTGGTTTCATAAGTAAAAAATTTTAAATTCAGAGTTTCTTTGTACTGTATGTAATTGCCTGGGGAGCAGACGTGAAATCTGCTGGTTTATCCGTACCATGGATGACCGTTCCGCGAGCGCTTCAGTTGTCGCGGTGTCAGGCATGGATTATCTTTTGATTTTATTACAAAAGCTTTAAAAAGGAGATAGATCGTAATGGCACAACAAGGTAATTTCAAGAGCCCATCCAGAATGGGTGGGCTTGGAGAAGGTGCTCCACTCTCTTCATCCGGTGCCGTCCAGGCCGGAAAGCCCCGTGAGCAGGGCTTGAAAGGAGTGGATTTCGAGCGTCGCAGTTTTCTCGGCAAGGTGGTTGGAGGTGTCGGCGCCGTGGTGGCCGTTTCAACGCTTTATCCGATCGTCAAGTATATTGTTCCTCCTCCTGTCAAAGAGGCGGCAATTGTCAAAGAGCTCGTTGTCGGAAAAGCATCTGAGGTTCCTGAAAACAGCGGCAAGATCTATCAGTTCAACAAGGATAAGGTACTTGTTATCAACGACAACGGAAAGCTGACCGCATGCAGCGCTGTGTGTACCCATCTTGGTTGTCTTGTTCACTGGGAAGATAAAGACAATCTTATTTTCTGCCCCTGCCATGGTGCAAAATACAAGCAGACCGGTGAAATCATTTCCGGCCCGCAGCCTTTACCCTTAGCGCCTTTTAACGTTCGGGTTGAAGGGGAAAACCTTATTATCTCAAAAGCTTAACCTTTAATAACCAGGGAGTCAGGAACAATGGCTGAAAATAATCAGAATGCTGCGACCGGCAATACTCCGGTCAAGCCGAAACCAGCAGCTCCGGGTGCCGCAAAACCGGCAGCTCCGGGTGCCGCAAAACCGGCAGCTCCAGGTGCCGCAAAACCGGCAGCACAGGCTGCATCAAAGCCTGCCGCACCGGTAGCAGCAAAACCTCTCCTGAAACCATGATCCCAGAGCACTGACGCGCGAATCCTTGTAGGGATTCGGATCGGGACGGTCTACCGGTGGTTTATAAACACCGCCGC
>JAAXUM010000307.1 GCA_013336025.1 Chlorobiaceae bacterium | reverse complement strand
CTATATTCCGCCTGAAGATGCCGTCGAGTCTGTTGACCAGGTGTTTGACGAACTTGAAGATATTCGGGAGATTCTTACTGATAATGTCAAATCCACCGTACGTCTTGTCATGAATGCCGAGAAGATGTCGATCAAGGAAACCATGCGGGCACTCACCTATCTTAATCTTTACGGATTCAAGGTGGATATGGTACTCGTCAACAGGCTGCTTGATACAAAAGAGGACAGTGGTTATCTGGAGAAGTGGAAAGGTATCCAGCAGAAATACCTTGGAGAGATTGAAGAGGGATTTTCTCCGCTTCCTGTAAAAAAACTCAGGATGTATGAACAGGAAATTGTCGGTCTTGATGCGCTTGAGCTTTTTGCTAAAGATATGTATGGCGATTCCGATCCTTCTGATCTGATGTACGATGAACCTCCAATCAAGTTTGTAAGAAACGGGGATGTTTATGAGGTGCAATTGAAGCTGATGTTTGCCAATCCGGTTGATATCGATGTCTGGGTTACAGGCGATGAACTCTATGTGCAGATCGGTAACCAGAGAAAGATCATCACGCTTCCCATAAGTTTGACCGGCCTTGAGCCCGGCGATGCAGTTTTTAAGGACAAATGGCTGCATATTCCCTTTGATCTTAACCATCAGGGCAAGCATCAGAGGCAGAGGCAGAAAACGGCCAATTAAGTTAGATGAACAGCGACAAGGTTCTTTGTTTAGGGGTGATTTTTTATTAATTTTGTTCAAGGTTTTAAACTTTGAAACAATCAAAACAATGGGGTGGCGTGTAAGGTTGCCTCAATCAACCGGAGAAAAAAATGTCAGAATCTTATCAGAAACTTCGCAAGGATTTTAAGGAACTCGATTTTACCGATCGCCTCACTTTTCTTGCCGAGAGCGTTCTTATGACCGGTCAGGGTGCAGTTGTCGGAGGACTTGAACTTGCAGGCAGTGTTGTTGAAACAGTTACAGGCACTGTTGGCTCGTTGATCGATGCAACTGGTATTGGCGGTATGCTTGGTCGTACCGGTGGAGTTGTGGGTGAAACAATCGACAGAGTAGCCATTACGGTGAAAGATGTCTCCCGTTCAGCAGGGGAGTTGTATAGCGATGCCGTCAAGAATGTTGAAAACGTTACCGATAATGCAGCCAAGGCTATTGGTGATGCTGGCGTCAGCGCTTCTGAAGCCGTTAAAAATCTTACCGGATCTTTTCAGAAAACAACCGGAAAAAAATAACTGATCCTTAGTGAACAGGTTATTTATTCATTCTTTATTTGTGTTTTTTTATTTATTGCTGTAAATTAGGTTAAAGTTCTATTCGCAATTCAGGGTACTTTCCAATAATGTAAATTCCAAAAGGAGGAATTATGAGTGGTGGAGGTGTTTTTACCGATATCCTTGCTGCAGCCGGCCGTATTTTTGAGGTCATGGTTGAAGGGCACTGGGAAACTGTCGGAATGTTGTTTGATTCACTGGGCAAAGGTACCATGAGAATCAATCGCAATGCTTATGGCAACATGGGTGGCGGCGGCGGAAGCCTTCGTGGTTCATCACCAGAAGTTTCCGGTTATGCTGTTCCTTCAAAAGCAGTTGAATCAAAGTTCGCAAGGTAATCCTTCTTTTGATGCAAATTGCAAAGGCAGTGCAACGATTAAACGATTGCACTGCCTTTTTTTTTAGCTATTCTGTTCTGCTGTTTTTATTGTTACCCTTCAAGCCCGGAATAATGAGGGCCTCTTGAATTTTTACTGCCTTTCAGGGATTGCTTTTTTTCTTGTAACAGCCATGGAATGTTCAGGTTTTTTATTCTTTGCTCCTCAGTGTCATCTCCTTTGGTCACTCCGTCAACCTGATAAAGAGGCGGTTATTGATGAATTTCAGGGCCTGGCGTTCTCTCTTGCCATAAAAGAACCTCCGTCAAGGGTGCTTTTCCTTTCATGATTCGTATTAGTGCTTGTTTTCTGTTTGTTTTCATATTTTATTAGATTTCATGTTTAGTTGTCAATAAGTGTAACGTGATCGGAAACGGGTAATGGCCACTATTTCTTTATATGTATCCGCGCAGACAGAGCTGAATGATGTAACTGAATTTTTTCAGAAAAACCTCATTGGTGCCGGTGAAAATCCTCTTGCATTTTTTGACGGGGTTTTTTATGAATCCCATCAGGAGAGAGTCGGTAATATTGTCTTTCAGGATTATCTGATATTTTCTGACAGGGCGGTTTATCTCTGGGCAAGGGGTGCAAACAAGGATTTTCTCGACAGGTTTACTCTCGGGGCTGTTTCTGTGAACAGTCGCAACAAGGACAGTGATTTCGCGACGCTTAATCTCAAGATAAAGCGTGATGAGAAAGAACCTGTTTATGTGATTTTCGATATGGTCGAAATCCGCGAGGCTGAACTCATTACAAGATTGCATACGATAATAGAAACAACAATAGAGGATGCTCTTGGCGTGAATTATCGCAAGGAGATTCCTGATGAGATTGCTGCTCGCATTCTTCAGCAGAGCCGTTCTGTATGTCCACACCAGCCATTGACGATTGTCATGAACCAGCCTCCGGTTTCAGCCCGTCAGGACAGCACCATTGGCTACGGGCAGGATCTGCTCGAACAGTACAAGGCATCAATCGGGTATGACTCGGAAGGCCAGCAGCCGACTTCACAGGATTATCCCTCCTCACCAGGCGGTTCCGGTCGCAGGCCATCTGCATCAGGCCCTTCAGGAAATCCTGCGGCAGATGCGATGAGAGGGCTTGAGAATATGCTTCCGGCTGATCCTGCCGCTCTTAAAAGGATCGCTTCATCTATCAAGGATATGGTTGGTGATGCGCCTTTCAAGCTTCGTGATCAGGTGATGAAGGATTTACAGCACGTTCCTGGTGATGTGGCGACTGTACTTACCGCTTTGAA
>JAAXUM010000067.1:6880-7870 GCA_013336025.1 Chlorobiaceae bacterium | reverse complement strand
GTTGTTGCAGGTGTACTTCTTGGCGTCGGAGTATGGGTGCTTTTTGGCGTGACTCTGTTGTTCTGTCATTACAGAAAATACCGATTGTACCATATCGGGGTTCTTTTTGTTGAAGTGCTCTGGTTTATTGATTTTATTACCTTTCTCTACGGGATCTATAAATATCCGCTGTACTGAAGGGGGAATATCAGGGTTATCATGAAAAATATAGTTATTACAGGGAGTACAAGAGGTATCGGCCTCGGACTTGCAGCTGCTTTCCTTGACAGAGGATGTTCGGTGACGATAAACGGCACCAGTGATGAGAGTATTGCCGGAGCGATCTCCCGATTGCGAGGCCATGAGGGTCGTGTTCAGGGCGTTGCCGGAACTGTTTCAGAGAGAGATACTGCTGAACGGCTTTTTGAAGCAGCCCGACGTCAGTATGGCCCGATCGATATCTGGGTCAATAATGCCGGTATCGGTCAGCCGCAGAAAAAAGTGTGGGATCTTGACAATGCCATCATCAGCAATGTGCTTGATGTCAATCTTCTCGGGGTTATCAACGGGACTTCTGTGCCGTATCAGATGATGGAAAAGCAGGGGAGTGGCAAGATTTTTAATATGGAGGGTCTCGGGAGCGATGGTTTTATCCTTGACCGGATGAGCATCTACGGAACATCAAAATGTGCGGTTCATTACTTTACGAAGGCTTTTGCCAACGAAATCAAAGGCAGTTCTGTGCAGATCGGGCTTGTAAGTCCTGGTATGGTGGTCACCGATCTTCTTCGGGAAACGGTTGCAGATGATTCGGAGGAAAGCCTGAAAAAGAAAAAGTTCTATACCCTTCTTGCTGATGATACTGAGACTGTTGCCGTTTTTTTAGTTGAAAAGATGCTGGCAAGCAGTAAACCTTTTGAGCGTATTCAGTGGTTGACAAAACAGAAAGTATTGTTTCGCCTGCTTTTCGGGAATCATCATGAGAAATAGTTCTTTCTGCGAAAATTCCCG
>JAAXUM010000067.1:0-6870 GCA_013336025.1 Chlorobiaceae bacterium | reverse complement strand
AAAAGCAGGCGAAACAATACTTTTCGGGAATTTTCGCAGAAAGAACTATTTCTCATGATGATTCCCGTCGATTCATGTTTTTCAGGCAACTTTTCCGGCTTGTATCAGATTTTTTTGTGCCGGATTCCGGCAGAGATGACGTCACATTAACAATAACAAACGCTTAACAAAACAGGTCTGTCTATCATCTATGGTTTCATGTTCTGCATGTAATAAAAGTCGGCGGTTTATGTTCAGGTTTTGCAGTGCTTTTGTGCTCGTGTGTTTTATTACATCAGGATCTGCTTTTGCAGAAGAGATTCTCACCTGGAAGCAGTGTGTCAGTGAGGCGAGAGAGGCGCATCCCGATCTTTACACAGCCCAGGCGCTTATGCAGCAGGCCGAAGCCGATAAGCGTATAGCGGCAGGTGCACTTCAACCGAAGCTCAGCCTGAGCCTCAGTTCTCAGGAGAGCTTTACGACAGCAAAAGTCAATAGGAGCAACTTGTCTTCATCACACTCCTATTCTCTTTCGGCACAGAAGCTTCTTTATGATGGGCACAAGACGTCCAGTCAGGTCGCAAGCGCCAAAGAGTTGATCAAGGGTGCTCAAAGCAACTATAATATCGTTGCGGCTGATCTTCGTTTTGCTCTTCGAACGGCATTTACGCAATTACTTAAAGCTCAGGAGCTTGTCGGACTGGCAGGTGAAATTGCCGAAAGACGTCAGAATAATGTTCGTTTGATCAGCTTGCGTTATCGGGGAGGAAGGGAGCACCTTGGGTCGCTTCGTCAGTCTGAGGCTGATCTGGCCGAGGCGGAGTTTGAGGTTTCACAGGCAAAACGCGGTCTTGTGCTGGCTCAGACAACACTTGCCTCTGCACTTGGGCGTGATATCCATAAACCGCTCAGGGTTCAGGGGGCATTCAAGGCTGCCGATCTTTCAGTTACAAAACCGGATCTTGCACTTCTTGTAAAGAATAACCCGCTTTTTCAGCAGCTTGATACAAAAAGTAAAGCTGCGCGTTTTGATCTTGATGCAGCAAAAAGTGCATTTTCTCCTGAACTCTACCTGACATCCTCAATCGGAAATGGCTCGATTGACAGCTTGCCGTTCAATGATCTGGAGGGGAATGCGGGGTTCACTCTTTCAGTGCCGATATACGAAGGAGGAGCGGGCAGAGCAAGGGTTACAAAAGCCATGGCGGTGCTGAGCCAGAAGAATGCTGAGGAAAAAAGCGGCTATCTTCAGCTTTTCAATACCCTCGAAGAGAGCTGGAAAAATTTTCAGGATGCCCGTCAGATGGTTGTGGTGAAGAGGAAATTTCTTGAGGCTGCTCTTGAACGCTCTACCATTGCCAACGCGCAATATTCGAACGGCCTGATTACCTTCGATGATTGGGTGATTATTGAAAACAATCTTGTGAGTGCGAAGAAAGAGTTTCTCAATGCCGGAGCAGACATGCTGATTGCCGAGGCTCAATGGATTCAGGCAAAAGGAGAAGGATTTGATGGTTAGCAGGAAAAAGCTGGTATGGGGAGGTCTGGTGATGCTCACCGTTTTCGGTGTCGCAGGTTTTTTTTACTTCAATGCAGACCGGAGTGCAAAGAAAAATTATGAAGAGATCCGTGTATCAAGAGGTACCATCAGTTCGGCAGTATCGACGACCGGAGCGGTAGAGCCGAAAACCAGAGTTAAAATACAGTCATCTGTTGCAGGCAGAATTGAAGAGATACTTGTTGAGGAAGGCGAGTTGGTAACAAGAGGAGCGGTGCTTGCCATGCTCAGCTCAACCGAGCGGGCAGCATTGCTTGATGCTGCAAAGTTACAGGGAAAAAGTGAACAGGCTTACTGGAACAACGTGTATAAAAAGACAGCAGTCATAGCTCCGATGGATGGACAGGTTATCGTAAGCAGTGTTGATCCCGGTCAGACGGTGACTACAAGCGATTCTCTTTTTGTTCTTTCCGACAGGCTTATTGTCAAGGCCTATGTAGATGAGACAGATATAGGAAGGGTTAAGGTTGGCCAGAAGGCAGTGATTGGTCTTGATGCCTACCCTGATATTCGGGTGAACGGGGTTGTTGGTCATATCTATTACGAGTCACACCTGCAGAATAATGTGAATATCTATAATGTGGATGTTTTTCCTGATCGTATTCCCGATGTTTTTCGGTCCGGCATGAGCGCTAATATTGAGATTATTGTTCAGGAGAAAAGCAATGTACTGCTTTTGCCTGTCGGGGCTATACAGACGAAAAATGGTAAAACGGTGGTTATGCAGAGTAACGGCAACAAACAGCAGAGTGTTCGTTATACGAAAGTCGAGACCGGTTTGCAGGATGAACGTCATGTCGAGATTCTCAAGGGCTTGTCGGAAAACGCTGTTGTGCTGATTGCTGATACCTCCTTTGTTCTGCCTGGAAAAAAGGGCGGGACAAATCCGTTTATGCCTCAGCGCAACAGGACGCAGAAATGAACCCATTGCTTGAACTTCTTGATGTTCACCGGACGTACCAGATTGGTGAAACCACCGTTAATGCGTTGCGTGGCGTTTCCCTGACCATAGAGAGAGGAGAGTTTGTTGCGATCATGGGAGCTTCAGGGTCAGGAAAATCCTCTCTGCTTCAGATTCTTGGTCTTCTTGATAATCCTGACAAGGGGGAGTTCAAGATTTTGGGCAATAATGTCAATACCCTTTCAGAAGATGAGCAGGCCGGAGTGCGTAACAATGTAGCCGGTTTTGTTTTTCAGCAGTTTCATCTGCTCAAGCGCATGACCATTGTGGATAATGTGCGGCTCCCTCATATTTACAGCGGACTGAAAGGAGATTTTCGTCAGGAAGCTATAGATCGTCTGAAACTGGTTGGACTTGAAGAGCGGATTGATCATACGCCGAATCAGCTTTCAGGAGGCGAGCAGCAGCGCGTGGCAATAGCGAGGGCGCTCGTTCGCGACCCATTGATTATTTTTGCTGACGAGCCTACCGGAAACCTTGATTCGAAAAATTCTGCTGAGATCATGAAGATCTTTACAGCTCTTCATGAAGAGGGAAAGACCATCATTATGGTTACGCATGAAAATGATATTGCTGCCTATGCCGGTCGTGTCATTATCATGAAGGATGGTCTGATTGTCTCCGATGAACGCAGGGCGGAAATGCAGACTTCACTGGCCGTTACCGGAGAGAGCGCGTTAAATATTTCCGGTTCCGGAAAGGGTTCGATATGGCAGGATGGCCGGTTTACCGGATTTATGGCACAGGCCTTTCAGTCCATTCTTGCCAACAAGATGCGCACGTTTCTCTCTGTGCTTGGCATTTTTGTCGGGGTTGCTTCGGTGATTGCCATGATGGCGCTTGGTGAGGGTGCAAAATCGGCCATGCAGGAGCAGCTGAAATCCATGGGTTCGAATATGCTTTCGATCAGAGGAGGATCGGCGAAAATTCGTGGTGCTGCCCAGGGAGCCGGAGCTGTTGCCCGTTTTTCCTTTAATGATGTTGAGGATATTGCATCACTCCGTACACTGGTAAAAAATGCAACCGGGGTTGTCAACGGCAGCGCAAGGATCGTTTATGGCAACAAAAACTGGAGTTCGACGTTGACCGGAGTCGGGTTCGATTACGGTACTATGCGAGCATCGATACCTGACATTGGAAGGTGGTTTACCCGTGAAGAGATCCAGACGAGGGAAAAATCGGCCATAATCGGAGTGACGGTTGTCAAGGAGCTTTTTGGAAGCAGTAATCCGATCGGTAAAACCATCAAGATAAACCGGATTAATTTCAAGATTATCGGTGTCGCTCCCGCAAAAGGTTTTTCCGGACCGCAGGATGAAGATGACGTGGTGATCATACCGGTAACGACAGCGATGTATCGTGTACTCGGGAAGGATTATCTCAGCAGTATCTTTGTTGAGGTCGCCTCCCCAACCCTGATGGAACAAGCCAAAACCGCTATCAGTGAGCTGATTCGTAAAAAACACCGTCTTAACGAGGACGATGACTCTTTCAATATCAGGGATATGACAGAAATCCAGAAGATGCTCAGCAGCACGACGCAAACCATGAGTCTTCTGCTTGGTTCGATCGCAGCGATTTCATTGCTTGTTGGCGGAATCGGCATTATGAATATCATGCTGGTCTCCGTGACTGAACGAACCAGAGAGATTGGATTGAGAAAGGCTATCGGGGCGAGAAAAAACGATATCATGCTGCAGTTTCTTATTGAATCTGTCGGCATGACCATCAGTGGCGGTTTAATCGGAGTTTTCGCAGGAATCGGTATCTCCCTGATTCTTGCCTTTTTTGCCGGCTGGGCGGTAAAAACATCGCTGGTTTCTGTTGTGCTTGCAACAACCTTTTCAGCACTTATCGGTATCTTTTTTGGCCTCTGGCCTGCAAGAAAAGCCGCAGCACTCAAGCCGGTTGAGGCATTGCGGTATGAATAAAGGACATTCAAAAAAAATAAAAATAATTCCGCAAGGTTTTAGATCCAATGGCGTCTTATAGAGTGAAAGCAGTTCTCAGTGGTTGTGTTCTTTTATTGACCGTTTGATTGTGTGTGTTGAATAGTCATGTTGAGTTCAGCAATTGGTCGAGGCTTCCTGTACAGGTGAATAATGCCGTTGTGAATAAGTGAAAAGATGGACGATGATTGATAGGAAACGGCCTGACTGATTGTTGAATTGGAGAGTGGGGAGAAATTTTCTCCTCACTCTTTTTTTTTATGCTTTATTATGGATTTGCCTTTCCCTGATGGAATGTAGTCAGGGATCTTCGGAGCGTATTGGTCATGATTGATATTCAGAAAACAAACAAGCCTGCTGTTTTCAGGCAGCAGGCTTGTTTTGTTTTTATCCGAAAGGATTATGATGCAGGGTCAAGCGCTTCATGCACTTTCCTTGCTGCATCGTGAAGCCCTTTTGCGGCAATGAGGTTCAATCCCGATTCGTCCAGCATCTTCTGTGCAATTGAAGCATTGGTTCCTTCAAGCCTGACGATTACGGGCAGATGAAGGTCAACCTTTTTTGCTGCCTCGATAATGCCTCCTGCAACGCGATCGCAGCGGACAATGCCTCCGAAAATGTTCACAAGAATTGCCTTGACGTTTTTATCACTCAGGATGATTTTGAATCCCTCTTCAACTGTTTGCGGACTTGCTCCACCTCCCACATCGAGGAAGTTTGCGGGACGTCCGCCGGCAAGTTGTATCATATCCATGGTTCCCATTGCAAGTCCTGCACCGTTGACCATACAGCCGACGTTTCCGTCAAGCCGAACATAGTTAAGGTTGGATTTCGATGCTTCAACTTCAAACGGATCTTCTTCGCTGATATCGCGCAATTCAAGAAAATCCTTGTGGCGGAACAGTGCATTTGAATCAAAGTTAATCTTGGCATCAAGAGCCAGAACGCGGCCCTCTTTGGTGACAACAAGAGGATTGATTTCAGCAATTGCCGCATCAATAGAGGTGTAGGCGTTGTAGAGCGCAGTGATGAACTTGACGGCATTTTTAAATTGTTCGCCCTCAAGTTCAAGGAAAAACGCTGCCTGACGTGCCTGGAAAGCCTGCAATCCGTAAAGGGGATTAACCTGGATTTTCAGGAGTTTTTCCGGTGTTTCTTCGGCGACTTTCTCGATTTCCATACCACCCTCAGTTGAAACCATCAAAACGTTCTGGGATGTTGAGCGGTCGAGAGTAATGCCAACATAAAATTCTTTATCGATGTTCATCCCTTCTTCAACGAGTAACCGGCGTACCTCTTTGCCTTCCGGTCCGGTCTGGTGAGTCACCAGCGTAATGCCGAGCATTTGCTGGGCAATATCAAAAGCCTCCTCAGGGGATTTTGCGAGTTTAACACCACCGGCTTTTCCCCGGCCTCCCGCATGAATTTGAGCTTTAATGACTACAACAGGGCTGTTCTGCTCTTCAAAAAGCTGAATTGCAGCCTGTTTGGCCTCATCAGGTGAAAACGCTACGATGCCTTTTGGAACCGCCACACCGAATTTTCTCAGGATATCTTTGCCTTGATATTCATGAATGTTCATATTGGTGACTTATGGATGGTTATCTTCCAGCAGTTTCTGCCGGAAACGAAGGGAATAAAATCAACCCTCATTATAGTAAATTTAAATGTGTTACTGAAATCATGTGCTCGGTAACAGTAAAAAAATAATTATAAAATCATGAATTTCACCCACTATATGGCCAGAGCGTTCAAGGAAGCGCTCAAAGCTTTTGAAAAAAAAGAGGTTCCTGTCGGGGCGGTTGTGTTTGACAGCAACGGGAGTATTGTCGGAAAAGGGTACAACCAGGTTGAAGAGCTTTCAGATGCAACGGCTCATGCTGAGATGATAGCGCTGACTTCGGCAATGGCCACACTCGATACAAAGTATCTTGATGATTGCACCATTGCTGTTACCATGGAGCCATGTCCCATGTGTGCCGGCGCTCTTGTCAATGCGAAAATCGGTCGGCTGATTTTTGGAGCATATGATCCCAGGATGGGGGCAGCAGGGACGGTGCTCAATATTACCGGATGCAGAGAGCTTAACCATAATCCTGAAGTTTTTGGCGGAATAATGGAACAGCAGTGCAGCGGGCTTTTACAGGATTTTTTCAGGGAGTTGAGCAGCACCCCTTCATCGGAAGCGAGCCATTGAAATCCCAAATCCCGCGTCAATCGGCAAGTACCGTCGCTCACCGATCCCTCGGAAGGCCACATGCCGTGAGCGCTTCGGCCAAAAACTTCCCGGAATCGATCCTGCGCCCGAATGATGTGTTCGCGGGTCGTCTGCAGGCTCAGGTTGATCAGTGCGCTTCGCAACGTGTGATCGTCTACTGGGGTTCGTTCGCCGTACAGCCACGGAGTAAAGATCACTCTCCCGC
>JAAXUM010000066.1 GCA_013336025.1 Chlorobiaceae bacterium | reverse complement strand
GTTGATCTCTATAATCAGCATGCCAACAACTTTTTTCCGTCCAGCCACTCCCAGCTCACGGCGAAGACGGGAGTCATCAAGCAGTTTCCGGATCTGGCGGGCAAGATCCACAGCGTCTCCCGGTGTTGCAAGGAGTCCGTCACGCCCATGCTCAATCAATTCCGGTATACCGGTAATCCGCGTTGAAATAACAGGAATCTCCTTTGCCATGGCCTCCATCAGCACAACAGGAACACCTTCAGCAAAACTTGCAAGCACAAAAAGATCGGCCTTGTCATAATAATCACGAACCTTGTCCTGGCCGAGCGCTCCGGTAAACGTAACCATGCCGTTCAAACCAGCCATAGCGGTGAACTGTTCAAGAGAGTCCCGGTCAGGGCCGTCGCCAACAAAGGTCAACTGAAAACGAACTCCCTCTTTTTTCAGAAGAGTGCAGGCTTCGAGCAGGATATGCTGCCCTTTGGCCGGAACCAGCCTGCCAACACAGAGCATATTCGGCACAGAGTTGCCGGGTTCCTTTCTCAGGGCATACAGGTCAGGATCAACCCCGCAACGGACAATATGCAGCTTCTTCCAGCTCTCCGGCTTACTGATGCGCATGATCTGGCTTCGGCAGTAGTGGCTGATGCAACGAACAAAAGCCGCTTCGCGGACTTTTTCGGCAAGCATCGATGTATCAACGATATAAAAGATATCAGGCCCATGCACGGAGATACTGTAACTCACTCCGCCATAGCGCTTCATAAGCATGGCAACAAGCGCAGTAGGATTGGCAAAATGCTCATGAATATGGGTAATACCATGCTTATGCATCCACTCAAGAAGAATACCCGCTTCCGCAAAGTATGCAGCCGCCTTTAAAGGACTTTTTGGCCCTGTTGTCAGGAGTTTGAAAGCAGCGGACATCATGCGCAGGTAACCTCCGGGACTTTTCAGGAGACAGTGCAGATGTGCTCCAGCCATCGCCGGCACAGGAAGTGAAAGAACCATCAAGGTACGCGCAGCCTCCTCTCTCTCATCCGAAGTCATAACCTGAAGGTTGGCGGGCTTATGGATCGAAGCAGGATAGACGGTCACCCCGGCTTTACGGAGCGATTCAATCTCCCTGTAGATAAAGGTATGGGAAACAGCCGGGTACTCGCTGCATAGATATGCTATCGCTCTTGTTTTCATGTGTCGGAAGTTGAAATTCCTGTTTTGAGATTTCGGCGCCTGTTTTTCAGGGGTTTATTGAAAAATTGCCCGACGTAAAAACGGATAATCCCGAAAAACTGGGGAACAACCACCACCGAACAGTGCCATGCATACCGTTTGGCTTCAATCCTGTTCAGGTTATTTTCACGCATGAACTTCCCTGTTTTAAACAGCCGGGGAGAGAGCATCACCATAAGACCGGCAAAAGGAAAAAGAGCAACTATAATTTTTGCGTTGTTTGATGGAACCAGAACAAACAAGGGAACAGCAAGAACGGTAAAACCTAAAAAACTCCCTGCTTTAATAACAATTTTCAAAACGTCGTACTTCCAGAAAGCACTTCCGGCCCGGGACTCACGATGGCTCACTGCGGCAAAGCCATAGCCGGAGCGGAAAGCCCGTCGGAGATACTGGTTTATGGTAGTCATAGCCAGATCGTGCTTCGTCATCAGCGCATCAAGACGGACAATCTGCCAGCCAGCCCTGATCACCCTCCGACTGAGTTCCGGATCTTCCCCTCCCACAAGCGTTTCGTCGTATCCTCCTGTTTTTTCAAGCGCTGCGCGCCGGATAAGTACATCTCCCCCGAAACAATCTGACAGACCAGCAGCTCCGTTCCATTCGATATTACCGATCCAGTTATAAACCGTGCGTTCCGGATACATCTCCTGACGCATGCCAGTCACCGCTCCGAACCGTTCATCGGCCATGGCCTCAACAGCTTTTCGAAGCCAGCGTGCATCAAGAATGGTATCAGAATCAAGAAACTGAACAAACGGCGACATGCTGTTTTTCCAGCCGGCATTTCTTCCCATTCCAGGCGTCGGATATTCAGGATCAAGAGCGATCACCGTAACCTCCTCATAACGCCCGGCACTCTCGACGCTGCTGTCGGTTGACCCCCCGTCAACATAAAAGATATGCAGTTTTTTCTGGGGGTAATCGCACGATCGTATCGAATCAATGCATCTGTCGAGTGTTTTGCTGCAGTTTACCCCGATAAGGATACAGTCGATATCAGGCAAAGGCAATACTCTTGCAGCGTTGGTGCCGATCATATTCATGTGCCGGATTCACTGATGGTTACCTGTTTTTTCTGACGCAAAAGGATTGTAACCGCCTGATTAACCTTGTTGAGCAGAGACTTCTGCGACAGACAGGTCAACAGGCAGAGCTTGTCACACTTGATGGTTGCATCGCGAATTTTTTTAGCCTGCGGCCCTTTCCATATCTCTTTTGCCGACTGTTGCGTTGTATTGCCAATACCCGAAAAGTGAAAACACAACTTCACCTCCCCATCCGGCCGTATATAAAACTCCTGCAATCCTATCCTGCAGGGCATATGTTCAGGCGAGGCTTTTTCTTCACGAAAACTCGCCGTCATGAGATGCAGAATCTCCTCACTGTTCATGATCGGGGAGCCCTCCCGTTTCATAGCTGTCAGTTTTTCCATAACTCTCTCAAGTTCAGGCCAATCTTTTTCTTCAATCCAGAGTTCATCATAGGTTTCCCTGGTCCATCTGCCGAGCGGCTGAAAGTTGACCGCTGTTGCGCCAACATCGAGAGCCCATTGTACAATATCAGGGAGAGTCCTGAAATTCAGCGACATGATGGTCGGCTTGATAATAATCGGAAAGGTGATATTCTGCCTTGCCTGTTCCTTCTGCAAAAGAGCTATACCCTCGGTAATTTTGCGAAACAGTCCATTCATACCCCTGACATAGTCATGAATTTCAGGAATATGGGAATCACAGGAAATGTTAAGATTAAAGGGTCTTGCCGCAACAAGGCTTGCCGTATTTTTCTCGTTGAGAAGCGCACCGTTGGTGGTAACTCCTGCCAGAATATCATGCTCTCTGCAGAAATGAAGCAGATCGATAAATCCTTTTTTAATAAACGGCTCACCTCCGCTGAAATTGATCGAGTAGTGCCCGGTGAACTCTTTTATGCTGAGCAGCGTCGTCTTCCACTGTTCAATTGACATTTCAGGGATATACTCAGCCTGCCGCCAGTACTCACAATGGCGGCATTTACAGTTGCATCGCTCATTGACAAGCGCATGAAACGTAACGGGTTTTGTCATATCAAGACCGGTTTTAAGATACACCGCTTCAGCTACCGCGTTTCGTGTATGGCTTAACCCCATAACTGCCAATTCTGTTACCTTCATCTGGATTCACCGTTTTCAAATGTTAGTACAGAGGGATCCATCTCACAACTCTTCACTCCCTCATTAATACTCGGGAAAGAACCCCTTTCAAACAAACCTGCAAATCAAGTGCCAGAGAGTAAAAAAACAAGATAAGTCATTTTATAATAGATACTTGCCATTATCTTGCAAGAAACCGCCATAACCGGAATCTTGCAGGCGGAGAGTTATTCAAGAGGCGTCTCTCTAATTGATAGATACCCCTGAATCTTCAGGGGCTCAAGCTTTTGTCTTATCCCGTTCATAATGACCTTTCAGGCGGACGATAAACCCTGCTGCAATTCCTGCAACAACCCCCGCATTGTTGGAAAGAGCATTGATTGCGCTGAAATTCGTACCCGTAACCATCATATGGAGCATTTCAAGAAGGTAGCCGATCGGCGTCATTGCCAGGGAAAAAAGAAAAGCGGTTTTCCGGGATCTGAACAAAACAAGTGGAATAAACGAAAGCATACTGTAAAGCGCCAAATGCGCTAACGTATCTAAAAAAAACAGATTATGGATAATTTCCGTAAAAGGAACAAACGTACCGATAAGAAGCAGAAAAAATGCAAGCCCCCAGTAACCGAGAAGAGTCCGATTCGCATTCCACTGAGGTTGCAGGAAATTTTTATCCGAAATCATGGTTTTATTGCTGTTTATTTAACCGATAAATCGTGATCGCGAAAGCTGAGGCACGCTAATGAAACGGGTTTTCGGCAACACATTGCCCGAATTGAGTTTTGTTTGATGCCCGCTGTTTCGAAGAGTGCGATAAAGCTCTTCAGGATTTTTAAGCATCATACCGGTCAACCCGCCGGCAAAAAGCATATAGACCGGATTGATCATGGCATTCATGAGACTGTCAATCATGTAAATAGCCAGAAAAACAGCCATAACCGCCGGGGCCGCCCACTCCCGGCTCTTCCATTCAACAGCCTTGATGCGCAGCAGAAACAGCATGACAGGCCACTGAATAGCAATCACCATCGTGAAAAGCCCGTAAACACCATTCTGACCAAGCGTGATAATCCACAAGCCATCGGCAACACTGATATCCTTGCCCTTGTCATCATACACCCTCGACCGCCCGAACCCGCCCCAGCCAAACATGGTTCCCTGCCGGGCCTTGTCAATCAGTATAGCTTCATTGTCAAAACGAAACTGCAGCGATTGAGCCCTGTTTGCGCTGAATTTTTCCGCAACGAAATCAGAGAGATTTCTTCCATCCCAGATACCGGTTGTTCTTGTAACAATATAGAGATGCGGCACAATCACCATAACCAGAACCAGAACGGGTGATTTCATTCTGGTGGAGAGCAAAAGCACCAGAAGACCGATAAAAAGCAGAACAATAGCCCCGACTGACTGCATCATGATTGTTGTAAAAAGCAACATCCCGAGGAGATAGAGCGTGGGGACCGACATGATTTTTTTCGGCAGCTCTCCGATATAGAGCAGCCATGTCCCCAAAAAAACACCAAGCACCATCCACATGGAGGTCATAAGACCGTGATCCATGTAAACCATAGGCCTGAACCCGCCCCCATCCCTGAGTGTCTGTAAAAAATTGTGCTGGTGAAACCCGTAGGTCATACGATGCAACTGAGGACTCATGATCATTTCAAACCAGCAGAACGGAATATAGACGATGCCTCCGATAAAAACTGCCAGAGCGAGTATTTTCATGGCCTCAAAATCGCTGTAATAGATTCTGGCGATATAGTAAGGCAATCCCCAGGTAATGCTCTGATACATGGTTTGTGACAGACCATCATAGGCCCCGAGATCGTTGGCTACGGAGGAGAAAAAAGGAGACGTACACCAGAGCAGCATCGGTATATCGGCAGGGTTGAATTGAAACTCGCCAAAGCGATCCTTGTCAAAAAACCATGCTCCGGCAAGAATACCGACACAGGTCGCCGTTGTCTTGGTATAATCAGGCAAAACAGGAAGTTTGAACGCTGCAACAGGAAGAAACATCCATCCCGCAACAAAAGCTATTGACACAGCAAGACGAGCCTCAAATCTCTTGAAGAGTACCATAACGACAGGTATCCAGCCGAACATGGCTATCGGCACCATGAAATTTCCGGGAGCGCTACCCATGATGCATCATGCTCCACTTCTGCTTTCGGCCTGCAATCCATGACGCAGTGATTACAAAAAGCTCCATCTTTTTCATGGCTGTTTGTTTTCGGGTTGCCTGATGACTTTTGCGGGTATACCAACAGCCGTTGCATGTTCAGGCACATCGTCAAGAACAACGGCATTGGCCCCTATACGGGCGTGCGCACCGATGGTGACACCACCCAGAATCCTGGCCCCGGCTCCGATATCAACATGACCGGCAATATCGGGTGTACCGGCTTTCGGCCCACCTGTTCCTATGGTTACCTGCTGAAATAACAGGCAGTTAGGGCCAATAGTCGCATCAGGATGAATAACGATGCCATTAGGATGAGGCATCATAAGGCCACCACCTATTTTCGAGTTGAGTGGTATGTCCGCTCCGCTGACAGCGCTCCAGAAGCGATGTTTCAGAACAAGAAAAGGTGTCACTATTTTCCCCGGAAAACCCCGATCCGACTTGAAACGCTGATAGCTGCGAATGACAGCAAGAAGCTGTTTTGCCGGTTCATACCGGCCAGGGATTTTTCTTTCCCTGCCCCAGTCAGGATCTGTTGCAGAAATCATCATCATTATCCGTTTTTATTCCAGAGTTCAGGAAAGCGGCTTTCAAGCAGCATCGCTCGCTGTTCGGCTACATTCCGCCAGGTAAACTGCTCGGCCCGCACCCTTGCGTTCTCTCCAAGTTCAGCTCTTTTCTGCGAATTATCGACAAGCTCAGCGATAGCCTGAGCCCAGGCATCAACATCAAGATCAGAAAGCACCAGACCATTAATGCCATTCTGAACTATCGCTCCCCCGCCCATCGCTGTAACAAGCGGCGGAATTCCATGCGCCATTGCCTCATACGTCACCATCGGGCCACCCTCTTCAAGACTTGGAAATACAAACACATCTGCAATACGATACACCTCACCGATATTTCTCGTATAGCCGATATGCCGTATACTGGATGCCGTCAGATGGCGGGCAACGACAGCCTGAATATCATCGTCAATACCACCACAGAGCAGCAGCTTTCCGTCAACATCAGCCTTTTTCCATGCCTCAAGAAGCAGAGGAATTCCTTTACGCACACAGAGCGTACCGGCAAACAAAAAAACCGGCTTCCGGTTTTTAATACGCGGTTCGGAAATCAGGGGAAACCGTTCAGGTGCCCATCCATAACTCGTTGAGAGTAATGATGCCTCTGAAACACCGTTTTCGAGCATCGAACTTTTTACCATCGGACTCGGACAAAAAACAGCCTCAGAAAAGGAAAGTTTACGATTCTCCTCAGCAATCTGCTCATCTGTAATGGAATTCGGAAGCGATATACCCCGGAACTTTCCGGCTTCACTGATTATTCTTCTGGATGTGGCACGATGACAGTTTATTCTTTCAATGATAATTTTCGCCCCCATATCATGAAAGCGTGAAAAAATATCAAGCGAGAGTCCAGCCCACAGGTAGACCGGGGATGAGCGTTTCTCGGTTTTTAAAAACAACTGCTCCGTCAGCACTCTTGGCCGCTCCCTGCTTCCGAGTTTGTAGACAAGGTTCTTTTTCAGACCTTTTATGGCAGGTTTGATCCATGGGTAGACAATGGTATCATCAACACTCGGCACCGTCAGTTTTGCCATTCTGCCGCTTTCATTCCAGTATCGGCATAAAGAGATCGGAACATGGCTGTTTCCAAGATTTGAAGCGTGGTAGCCAAACAGTACCGGTAAATAGCTCATAGCAGGCCCTCTTGTTATGATGGATTTTGTTTCTTTTTCGAAAGCTTGCCGAGCCTTTTTTTAGTACTCTCAATAAACTGCCTGAACGTTTTTCTGATCGCATCAAAGAGTTGATTTGCAGGAGGAAGATTCCTGATTAACTCCTCAATTTTTTCAGTATTTATTTTACTGATAAAATCCGGCTTTTTTTCAAGCAATTTATCGATAGAGATGGCTCGTTTATTACCACCCCAGTTCAGAACAGGGGCAATTGCAGGTACTTCAAGCCGTATCAGCAACTCGGCAGCACGCCTGAGATCCTTGTACAATGTGCTGTCTGCAAGACAAACCAGGGCAATAATATCAGAATAAAGCGCAAAGTGCTCAGTCAGATCGCTTTCGGTCACAGGGGAGCAATCAATACAGATAAAATCATAACCGGTTTTCACCTCTTCGAGCAACTCCCGAATACGATGCTGCGGCATGGTCTCCTCAGGAGCGCTTCCTGCGTAGATGATCGAAAGCATCTGTTCAGGGCTGCTGACGATATAATCACTCACGGGCCCGCTGCCCCGGAGAAAATCATCAAGTCCTTTCGGCGATGATGACAACCCGGTCAGAACACTGAGCGAAGGTGTCAGAAAGTTACCTTCGATCAAAAGAACTTTCGGAGCAATGCGGACAAG
>JAAXUM010000306.1:1350-2923 GCA_013336025.1 Chlorobiaceae bacterium | reverse complement strand
TATCGGTATGACCCATGACCATATCGAAATGCCACTCTGAAAGCAGCTGTTCAGCGCACAGACGGGTGAAATTATCGGCTTTATTGGAGAGAATGGCTTTTTTTACTCCCCGTGCGGTCAGTTCGTCAAGCATTTCAGCAATACCTTCATAGGGGCGGGAGTGTACATTCCAGTTATCGGCATAGTGGAGAAGCAGATCCTCAAGCATGGAGTCTATAATTTCCGGCGTTCCGGCCTCTTCAGGAAGTGCTTTTTTGACAAGTTCTCTCATGCCGTGGCCAACAAGAAACCGGCACGCATCAACTGAGTGCTGTGGATAGTTATGCTGATGAAGAACGGAGTTCAGGGTGTTGACTATATCTTCAAGGGTATTGAGAAGGGTTCCGTCAAGATCAAAGATAACGGCTTTACAGGGCATAACGGGAGTGGTTAATCGTTTTATTCATAATAAATACTTTACGGCAGGCGTTTATGTGCCGTAACAAGAAATATTGAATAGGGTTTCGTCATTCCCATCCGGTTTGTTTTTTCCATAACCATCGGGGTTGAAAATACAGGGGCGTCAAGTCCTGCTTCCTGCAGCATGACGGACAGTTGGCTACGTTCAAAACCATGATGAACCTTTTCATCGGGATCATCATGAAAATACCCATCCTCTTTGTCGAGATCGGCGATAGCAATGGTTCCTCCAGGTGCGAGATATCGGATGATCTGACGGAGAAAATCTCCCGGTTCGCTGATATGGTGAAGCGTCATGCTGCTGTAAATCAGATCGAAGGGTTCTTCGGAAAAAACATCGGCGGGAGGATTTGAAAGGTCGGTACAGATGAGTTGAACCGTGCTGATGTTGTTTGCCGCTATTTTTCCGCGAAGCACGCCGAGCATCTCTTCTGATGTGTCTACAGCCGTGAGAGACGATACCAGAGGGGCTATAGCAAGGGTGACCAGACCAGTGCCGCATCCGAATTCGAGTGCCCGCATAGTTGGTTGCGGTGTGACGTCTGCAATTATTGCTTTTGCTATCGTTTCGGCAAGAAGCGTTCGCCGGGGATTGTCATCCCAACCGGACGCCTGCTGATTGAATTTATTCTGACTGTTCCATGACGGATCTGACATAAATGCGATAAAAAGATAATGTGATGTAAATGAGGTGCAGTGCTATTACTTGTTTATTGCACATGCTCCTGATGGCAAGGGATTATGGTAACGTACAGGAAATACCCTTAATGCTTGAATTTAAAAAAAATGGCAGCCTCGAAAAGGATAGTGAAGAAAAAGATATCAGATTATTCTCGGGCTTTCGTTTTACCTCTCATTCAAGCGGTTATGACAACAACGAAAGGAACCGGATTTTTTGTTCATCGATAATGTTAATATAAATTAGGTAGCAAGAGCTCAAAGCCTTGATAACCAATACATATTATGATATGAAATGCCGTTCAAGATATCTTTATATCCTGCTTGTCACAGTAATGTTTACGAGTAACAGCGCCTTTGCTGCCATAACGGATGATAATCATTCCGGCTGATCTTGAGCTCAGCGCTTGAAAACAAGGCATTTATATCATCCGGT
>JAAXUM010000306.1:0-1340 GCA_013336025.1 Chlorobiaceae bacterium | reverse complement strand
ACAGTGCCTTTGCTGCGATAACGGATGATATCAATGCCTTGTTTTCAAGCGCTGAGCTCAAGATCAGCCGGAATGATTATCAGGGAGCCCTGGATGAATTCAACAGGGCAATAGCGCTTGAGCCGAAACATGCCGCGGCATATTATAATCGGGGAAGGGTGAAAAGCCTGATGATGGATAACCCTGGTGCCATAGAGGATTACTCTCTCTCCATTGAACTCGACAAGAAGCATGCCTCAAGCTATAACAATCGAGGCCTTGCAAAAGGCATGATCAATGATCATAAAGGAGCTGTCGATGACTTCAGCAAAGCTATAGCCCTCGAACCAAAAACAACTCTCTTCTACTATAATCGGGGAACAGAGAAAGAGGTTCTTCTTGATCACACAGGAGCCATTGATGACTTCACTCAAGCCATCGCACTTGATCCTGGTGTCCCTGCATTCTATTTCAGCCGAGGTTCAGCAAAAGGCATCCTTAAGGATACCGGTGGAGCGATAGCAGACTATACGCAAGCTATAGCGCTTGACCCGAAAATCGCCGCTTTTTATTTCAGACGCGGTGCGACAAAAGGCCGATCCGGAGATAATCCCGGAGCGATAGCCGATTATTCGCAAGCCATAGCACTTGACCCGAAAATCGCTCTCTTTTTCTATAATCGAGGTGCAGCTAAAGGGGCCATGGGCGATCAGAAAGGCGCCATAATGGACCTGCAGAGCGCGGCAAAACTTGGCGAAGCAAAAGCGCAGGCCTGGCTTAAAAATAATGGGTACAAATGGTGAGAGGTTCACGCCCGGAAACCTCATAGCAAGAAAGAGAGTTCATCAACATTGATGACGGATTTTTCGATCAGTTCCTATGCTGTTCAACCATCATAATCGTGCGCATGCATGATTTGTTACAATACGTCTCCTTATCAGGTTTTATCATTCCTGTTCTTTCTCTGCTCAGTGGAAGTGCCAAAAAAAGTCGAATCGAGGCCCGCAAACTTCAAAACCGGTAATCCGTTTATTCAGCGCAAATCATTCAGCAGAATGCAGCTCCCCGGAATCGATAATTGCTGACAGATTTATTGTTACCTTAAAATCCAATATCAGGCACAGCTTTTACATTTGTCTGGCTCCGTTGCGTTCCCGAGGAAATTGCAGTATAAATAATCAGGGTTTCACTGAGGTTTGATGAGTCCGGGGGCGGCTTATAACGAAAATAATGTGTATGCCGAATTTTTTTCAACGGTTCAATCCTGTTCCGCCGCTATTGTTTTGTTGAATTTCAAGATAAGATTCATGAAAAATTCCGTTTCACACGCTTCTCCTATTTCTTTTCATTAATTCATGAAA
>JAAXUM010000305.1 GCA_013336025.1 Chlorobiaceae bacterium | reverse complement strand
AAGCGATTCAAGCCCGATGCTTGCCACAACGCATCCGGTATCGGCAAGTTCCCATGCAAGATCTCCGCTGCAGAGGAGATTAGGGGTGACCTGGACTCCGTATTTTACGCCGAATTTTTTGAATTTTTGCAGGCAGCGCGAGGTGTGCTCCTTGTCGTGACCGAAATATTCGTCGATAAGCATGTACATAAATGGCTTGAACTTCTTTTCGGCTTCGGCAAGCTGTCGTTCAAGCAATTCAGGATCAATGGCGAAATATTTTTTGTGATAGATTTCCGGTGTGACGCACATTTTGCAGGTATGCGGACATCCTCGACTGGTAAGGATCGGGAAGGGGCGCATGTTGCGGGCAAGGCTGTTGAAGGGATCGATAACTGCCCGGGTGTTGTCGATCGCTTTTCGGATTTTGCCGTAATCAAACCATGCGCAGGTTGTAACTTCAGGGAAATCCTCTGCTCGATAGAGCGGCTGGAGTGCCTGATGTTCAGCATCCTCAAGAATCCTGAGCCACATGTTTTCCGCCAGTCCGCTTGCTACGCTGCCGAACCGTGATGCTTCGTCAATGCAGAGCGAAGCGTGATTGCCTCCGATGATGCAGGGGATGCCGCGTTTGGTGAATCTTCTGGCGATCTGGTAGGCTCTTTTTGCCTGTATCGTCCAGGTTGTGGTGATTGCTACAAGGTCGTATTTGCGGCTGAAGTCAGGTTTTTCACCGATAATTTCATCGATATACTCGATTTCATGTCTTTCCGGTGTCATGGAGATCAACATGCCGAGAGCAGGGGAAAAGTAGGGCCGGATGTACCCTCCCATGGCATAGTCTGAATAGTCTATTGTTCGAATCTCATCCGGATTGACAAAAAGAATACGCATAACACGGCAAGTGATAAGGGTTCTGAAGCCGGAAAAATCTCTTACTACCTATAGCTTGCCAATATAAATAAAAAAGCCCTGCATAAGAGACAATCTTACGCAGGGAGAGGCCCTCAGTTTGAGTATCGATGCGCTTTGGCCGGTTTCAGACCGGGGCAATACAGTCAACCGGGCAGACCAGAACACAAGCAGCTTCGTCATGGTAGCCTACACAGTCGGTGCAGACATTTTCATCAATGACATAGATGTCGTCACCTGCTGAAATTGCGCTGACCGGGCATTCAGGTTCACAGGCAGCGCAATAGGTGCATTCTTCAGAGATTCGATGTGCCATAATGCTGTTGTTTGTTTGCATTGGAAAAATAGTGACCGCAGAATGAGCTGTCAGGAGAAAACAGAAAAAAATTAACAATCAGTATGAGAACAGTACGTTCTTTAACAAAGTTCCGAATAGACAATCTTGCCGTTTATTTCTGCTCATGGATCTCATAGGCATTAATGATATCCCTGACCAGCTTGTGACGCACAACGTCGGATTTGTCGAGGTGGACAAAACTTATGCCCTTGATGTCTTTGAGAATGTTCTGTGAGTTGATGAGACCGGACTCAAGCTCGCTGGGAAGATCGATTTGTGTGACATCACCGGTTATGATTGCTTTTGAGTTTATTCCAAGTCGGGTAAGACACATTTTCATCTGTTTGCTTGAGGCATTCTGGGCTTCATCGAGAATAATGAATGCGTTGTTCAGTGTACGGCCTCTCATGTAGGCGAGCGGGACGATTTCGATGATGCGTTTCTCGGTGAGTGACTTGAGTTTTTCAGCCGTCAGCATATCCTGCAGAGCATCGTAGAGCGGCCGGAGGTAGGGGTCTATTTTCTGGGCAAGATCTCCGGGCAGAAATCCGAGGCTTTCGCCGGCTTCAACTGCCGGGCGTGCAAGCACAATCCTCTTGACGCTTTTTGCTTTCCAGGCTGCTACGGCAATGGCAACGGCTGTATAGGTTTTTCCTGTACCGGCAGGTCCTATGGCAAACAGGATGTCATTGGTCTTTGCTTCCGCTACCATCCGGCGCTGCCCGTTGGTTTTTGCTCTGACGGTATAGTCTGCAGTGGCTACAATAATGTCCTGGTCGTCAACGGTAGATGCTTTGTGACGCGGAGCGGGGGAGAGCGCAAGCGAAATAAGTGCGGTAAGGTCTGTCGGGAGAATTTCGCCATGCCTGTCAGCGAGAAAAACCAGTTCGCTGAAAATCTGTTCTACGCCGGCGACATCGTTACTGCCTCCCTTTATATTGATAGTTGTCCCTCTTGCATTGATCTGCACATCAGGAAATGCCTCCCTGATTTTTTTCAGGTAGGAGTCGTAGGGGCCAAAGAGAAGAACAGGTTCTCTTCCCTGTATCTCAATCGTTTTTTCAATGGACAAATGCGTAGAGGTTAATGATTGAGTGTGTTTTGCCCGATATCAAAATGTGGTGTCGGGGTCATGAGCCAGTTTTGCACATAGTCCCGTATGCCATCTTCGAGTGAGGTCATCGGGCCGGAATAGCCCGCTTCCCCAAGCTTGTCGGTATTTGCGCAGGTATAGTACTGGTACTTGTCTCTCAGGGTTTCAGGCATCGGTACGTACGTGATGGAGGGCTCAAGATCGAGGGCGGAAAACGTTGCCGTGACAAGATCCCTGAAACTTCTTGCTTTTCCCGTGCCGACATTGAACAGTCCTGTGACTTCAGGATGTTCAAGCAGCCATAACATGATTTTTGTGCAATCCCTTACCGAGATGAAATCCCGGAGCTGTTCACCGTCAAGGTAGTCGGGATGGTGTGACTGAAAGAGGTTTACCTTGCCTTTTTCGCGTATCTGATTGTATGCTTTAAAGACAACGCTGGTCATCTCTCCTTTGTGATATTCATTGGGACCGTAGACATTAAAAATTTTCAGCCCGGCGCTTTTTTTCAGCACATCGTTCTTTTTCGCCCAGCAGTCAAACAGGTGTTTTGAGTAGCCGTACATATTCAGGGGGCGAAGAGAATGGAGCTTTTCTTCATCATCACGGTACCC
>JAAXUM010000065.1 GCA_013336025.1 Chlorobiaceae bacterium | reverse complement strand
TGAACGGGGTGAACCGTTTAATCATGAGTTGCAGTGCATCGGTAAGCTGGTACTCTCCCTTGGTTTTTATCTCGTTATCGATCAGGTGATCGATGCACTCAAAAAGGGGCTGTGCCTTATAAAGAAAATAGAGGCCGACAATGGCCAGATTGCTTACCGGTGTATCAGGTTTTTCAACAAGTTTTTTAATGCGATTCTCTTCCATCACCGCCACACCGAAGCGTCGAGGGTCTTCAACCTCCTTGACTCCCAGCGTTGAACAGGGGCTCTGAAGCACCGGGGCAAGATCAACATCGAAAACCGTATCGCCAAGAATGATAAGCAATGGATCGGTTGTATCGACATGGTCTTTGCACATCCATACAGCATGGGCAAGGCCAAGCATTTCAGTCTGATCGACAAATGTGAGTTTTATGGTGTAGTTTTTGCGCAGCCAATCTTCGACCATGTTGCCGAGATAACCAACAATCACAATAGCTTCATCGATTCCGGCATCAATAAGTTTATCCATGATGTGGCCGATTATCGGTTTACCGGCAACATTCAGAAGTACTTTTGGATGCGAGTAGGTATGAGGACGCAGGCGGGTTCCAACGCCTGCAACAGGAATGATGGCTTTCATAATGATCTGTCGTATTAGATTGTGAGAGGCCTGGTTCACGCTTTTTTTTTACCCTTCTTACGCTAAATGAAATTTAGTGATTCACCACTCTCTTTCTTGCATGAAAAAAGAGAAATCGGTTGTATTTTCGTGTGCCGTTTATTTTAATACAAGCAGGATGAGTTCGGGAAAACAGGATCGTGGCTTTATGGGTGAGAGGGTAAAAAAAATTTTCAGACAATCAGGTGTTATTCCGGTTATGGATAATCGTCTGGTGCTGATAACCTCCAGAAAGACGAACCGGTGGACTATTCCCAAGGGATATGTCGAAAAAGGGCTTTCAGCGGCTGAATCGGCAGCAAAAGAGGCTTACGAGGAGGCTGGTCTTATCGGAGTAGTGCATCATGAAGAGGCTGGAGCATACCGATACAGCAAATTCGGCAAGCTTTTTTCAGTACAGGTTTTTCCGCTCTATATCGAAACGCTGCTTGACGACTGGGATGAAATGCATGTCCGCCAGCGAAAAATCGTATCTCCATTCGAAGCTTTCGAGCTTTTGTATCATGACGAACTCAAAGACGTTATTGCCGGGTATTTCGGTATCAAACGGCAGGGCGGGTGATGAACCCTTTTCCGGGTGCCGGGATCTCTTCGGTGCTCGATGAGAGTTGGGGTGAAAAGTATTATTTTTTTTGGAGGTAATGATTCTTGTGATATATTAGGAGCCTTCCGTTAAAGGAACGGGGCGTGGCGCAGTTGGTAGCGTGCCTGCTTTGGGAGCAGGAGGTCCCGAGTTCGAGTCTCGGTGCCCCGACAGGTTTGGAATTATTGACAGATACGGCTGTGCCCGTAGCTCAATGGATAGAGCATCAGCCTTCTAAGCTGAGGGTTACTGGTTCGAGTCCAGTCGGGCATACAAGAAGTTGATCCGTAGAGTTTCTATGGTGATTGTAGCTCAGTTGGTTAGAGCGCCAGGTTGTGGCCCTGGAGGTCGGGGGTTCGAGTCCCCTCATTCACCCCTGTTTTTTGGCCCCATCGACTAGCGGTTAGGTCACCACCCTTTCAAGGTGGCGGGACGGGTTCGAATCCCGTTGGGGTCACAGTTTTTTCATGCAGGCATCTTCTTGCTGCATTGTTTGCTTGAGGTGGTTGAGTCGATCGGCCTGTTTCCGGCAACCTTGTTTTTACCGAAGCCTCTCCGATCGTGTGCATGTTTTCAAAGCTCTGTTCATTTGCGGTTCAGGGCTTTTTTTATTTCATGAACGCAGATTTCCCGCTCTTATGAAAATATCGGTCAACTGGCTCAAAGATTTTCTTCCCGCATTTTCTCCTGATATTGCAGCTCTTGTTGAGCAACTTACCTTTCTTGGACTTGAAGTCGAGGATGTCGATGAACACTCTTCTCCTGATGACTGTGTTGTTGTTGGAAGAATTGAAGATGTTCGGGTCCATCCCAATGCGGAGCGTCTGACAATCTGCATGGTCGATGTCGGCCAAAGTGAGCATTTGCAGATAGTCTGTGGAGCGCCGAATGTCAGAAAAGGCATGCTTGTTCCGGTGGCAACCATCGGTGCGGTTCTGCAGCTTGACGGTGGGGAGAAGCTGACCATAAAAAAATCAAAACTACGCGGCCAGGAATCGTTTGGTATGATCTGTGCTGCTGATGAGCTTGGTTTGTCCCATGATCACTCAGGAGTTATGGAGCTTGATGCATCCTGCACGCCAGGAGAATTGCTGAATCGTTATTTTCGTTCAGACGCTATACTTGATATCGCCGTCACACCAAATCGTCCTGATGTACTCTCTCATCTTGGTATAGCCAGGGAACTTGCCGGAGATACCCCTGTAAGCTACCCTGCTTTTGCGCCTGTTGCGTTTGCCGGGTCAGGATCCCTTGTTGAGGTTCTCGACAGGACCGCCTGTCCTTTTTATTCGGCGATCGTCATCAGGGGAGTCACCGTGGCGCCATCTCCCGGCTGGCTGCAGCAGAAGCTGCAGAGCATCGGTCTGAGGCCGAAAAATAATATTGTCGATATCACCAACTACATCCTTCATTCGATCGGTCAGCCTCTGCATGCCTTTGACCTCAATCAGCTTGAAGGCGGAAAAGTGATTGTGAGAAGTGATATGAGCGGTTCATTTATTTCCCTTAACCAGGAGAGTTGTTCCATTGAACCGGGAATGACGGTAATTTGCGACAGCATGAAACCTGTTGCACTTGCCGGTGTTATGGGCGGCCTGAATTCGGCAGTCAGTGAGAGCACTTCCGATATTCTTCTTGAATCGGCATATTTTGCACCTTCACTGATCCGTCAATCAGCCAGGAAAAGCGGAATCGCATCGGATTCATCCTACAGGTTCGAACGCGGTGTTGATCCGCAGAATGTGAAAAGAGCAGCCGAAACAGCCGCAGCACTCATTCTCGATATAGCTGGCGGGTTTATTGCTGCTGCAGAGCAGTGCGGTGCACCTCCTTTCGAGAACCGCAAGGTTCGGCTTCGCCCTGACCGGGTCAATGCGCTGCTCGGGACTGAACTTGATTCAGCGACGATGAGAGGCATACTTACGCGTCTTGGTTTTGAGGAGGAGAGTGCCAGTGATAAAGAGTTGCTCTTTTCTGTTCCATCCTTCCGGGTTGATGTTGATGACGAGATTGATCTTGTCGAAGAGATAGCGAGGGTTTACGGTTATGACAATATCCTCCCTTCTGAACAGATGGTTACAACATACTGCCAGACGAGAAACACACAGCGGTATTTTCCTGACTATCTGAGATCGGTGTTGACGGGACTGAATTTTCGGGAGATTCTCACCAATCCGTTGATCAAAAGAGAGGATGCCGAACTGTTTGACTCTGCGCTTGTCGCGGCGCTTAATCCGATCAGTGAGGGGCTTGAAGTGCTACGTCCCGGACTTGTTCCTGCATTTCTCAAGGTTATTGCACACAATATCAGGCATGGCAGCAGGGATCTCAGGCTTTTTGAAGTGGCGCGGGGTTTCCTCAGGGCTTCACAGGATCCGGACTCGGCAGCATCACCGCTTGAAAGCTATCTTGAGCGGGAATATCTTGTTATGGCAGTAACGGGAAACCGTTATCCGAGAGCATGGAACCAGCCGGCCGGAAGCAGCGACGTCTACGATTTGACAGGAGCTGTAGAGATGCTTTTGGAGAAACTGAATTTACTTGATAAATCAGAGCTTAATTTTTATAATGACAGGACTGTCGGTATCGAGCTGATGCTGACAAGAGATGGGAAAACCCGCAGTTGCCCTGCGGGGGTGGTTCAGATACTGGATCCCGGGCTCCTGAAACATTTTGCCATTACACAGGATGTGTTTATCGCGGAAATCGACACCGCAGTTCTGGAGGCATGTTTTAATCCGGATGTGATCTATGAACCTCCGTCAAAATTCCCAGTAGTACAGAGGGATCTTTCGTTTGTGTTGCCGAGGTCGGTAACAGTTCAGTCACTTGTGCGGCTTGTTCGAACAAGTGACCCGTATATCAGGAGTGTTTCTGTTTTCGATCTTTTTGAGGCTCGTGAAGAGGATGGTGGCGAGCGTCGCGTTGCTCTATCGATGGAGATCGCAGATTACAATGGAACACTGCAGGATGAACGGATTAACGAGATTCTTCTGCATGTCGGCAGCAGTGCCGAAAGTAAACTTGGTGCGGTAATTCGGCAAGTCTGATACTCTTTGTTGCATGCATGATCCGGAAGCGCAGAAAAGCAAGGCTGAAACACTCCTTCTTGAAGAAAATATCGGAAAGATCATTGCCAGGCTGCATGACTGTCGCAAAGAGAATGAATTGTTGCGATCTGAAATAGTAAGTCTGCAGAATATTCTGAGATCCTGTAAACTGCCCGGCAGCGAAAATTCAGCAGCCGGTGATCTTGATAACGGTTCAGGTGGCGGATTTTCCTATGCAGAAAAGCTGCAGGTACGCCAAAAGCTTGTACAGATTCTCCAGAGAATAGAGATGGAGCTCAGAAGCGGTCAGACACTGTAAGGTATCGAAATGGAAAAAATTGATGTAAATGTTTACGGTGATAATTATCCCTTAAGGGCAGAAAGGCGCGAGCTTACCGAAAAAGCCGCTCAGGATGTCGATGTGCTCATGCGTCATTTTGCTGAAAAGGCTCCGGCTTTTGCGCCGGTAAAGCTTGCGGTACTTTCAGCGATTTCATTCGCAGAAAAAAAAATAGAGCTTGAAGAGGAATTGTCACTGCTTAAGCAGAAAATTGCCGGGTTTAATTTATTTATCGGGCAAAATCTGCAATAAAGATTTACATTAAATCAGAAGAAATATCCGCACCAGGATATCGGGGTGTATGTAAGTAAAAGAACTAACATCAATAAATCGGGAGCCGTACTCTTCTTTTTGATTGCAGGCCTTATTGAGTTTTTCGGTACTGCCGGAAGCTCAACGGTTATGGAAACAGAACCGCATTGGAAGCAAAAAACCTGAAGGAGGCGCCCACCGTGTCAAACGGGTTCTTGAATCGTACTCATCCCGCCATGGTGCGGTTTTTTTTTGTTTAATACGGTGTTTTCTGTCGCTCCGGGCAGAAACATGAAAAAGGAGGTAGTTTGATGGGTATTTTCTTCATAAGTCTGGTTTTGATTGTTTTTGCATCAGTTGTTTTTTTTGTGGGTGGTTTTTTTCTTGGACGCTATTTTCTTGAGCGAATAGGTACGACAAAAATCCTTGAAGCAGAGGAACGCGCAGTGCAGATTGTTCAGGAGGCTCAGAAAGAGGCCAATGAATACAAGGAACTCAAGGTCAGCGAGGTGAATCAGGAGTGGAAAAAGAAGCGCAGGGAGTTCGATCAGGAGGTTGTTATCAAGAACAACAAGTTCAACCAGATGCAGAAACAGGTTCTGCAGAAGGAAGGGCAGTTAAAAAAGCAGTCTCAGGATCTCAGGGATATGGAACGGAAGCTTCAGGATCAGCGCAAGGAAATTGAGCAGACCATGGAAACGGTGAATCTTCGTTCATCCGAGCTCGAAAGAATTACTCTGGAGCAGAATCAGCGTCTTGAGAGTATCAGCAATCTGCAGGCTGACGAAGCCAGGCAGATGCTTGTGGACAATATGCTCGCAAAAGCAAGGGAAGAGGCTACCGACACCATTCACCAGATTCATGAAGAGGCTGAACAGCAGGCAGAGCGGCTTGCTGAGAAAACGCTGCTCACAGCGATTCAGAGGATCTCTTTTGAACAGGCTACTGAAAATGCCCTCTCTGTCGTACATATTCAGAGCGACGAATTGAAAGGAAGGATTATCGGACGGGAAGGCCGCAATATCAAGGCATTTGAAAATGCTACCGGTGTCGATATTATTGTTGACGATACTCCTGAGGTTGTTATTCTATCCTGTTTTGATCCGCTGCGTCGCGAACTTGCCAAACTCACCCTGCAGAAACTTCTTGTAGACGGCATTATTCATCCGGTGGCAATTGAAAAGGCCTACGAAGATGCTAAAAAAGAGATTGATGATGTGATCATGAGTGCAGGCGAAGAGACCATATCTTCATTGCAGATACCTGATATGCCTGCCGAGGTTGTGGGGATGATCGGTAAAATGAAGTACCATACGGTTTATGGGCAGAACCTTCTGCAGCACAGTCGTGAGGTTGCCATGCTTGCGGGACTGATGGCCTCTGAACTCAAACTCGATGCACGGGTGGCAAAAAGAGCAGCTCTTCTGCATGATATCGGGCTTGTGCTTCCTGAAAGTGATGAGCCGCATGCCATTGCCGGAAGAAACTTCCTGAAAAAGTTCAATGAGTCAGCTGTTGTGCTCAACGCAGTTGCTGCACATCATGGTGATGTGGTCAAAGAGTCACCGATTGCGGAACTTGTGGATGCGGCCAATGTGATTTCTCTTTCAAGACCGGGTGCTCGTGGCGCGGTAACTGCTGATGGAAATGTCAAACGCCTGGAGAGTCTTGAGGAAATTGCCAAGGGATTTCCCGGTGTACTCAAGACCTATGCGCTGCAGGCAGGACGCGAGATCAGGGTTATTGTCGAGGGTGACAATGTGAGCGACTCACAGGCAGATGTTCTTGCTCATGATATCGCTCGCAAAATCGAGTCCGAGGTTCAGTATCCAGGACAGATCAAGGTATCGATTATTCGCGAAAGACGTTCGATCGCCTACGCAAAGTGACTTCTTTTACCGATGCCGGGGGAGAGCCTAAAGCTTTCCCTTGGTTGAGGGGATTGTTGTACCTGTGATTCTCACAGCATCCTTCATGGCATAGGCAAACGACTTGAACAGTGCTTCGATCTTGTGGTGAGTATTTTTACCCTCCAGAATGGCAAGATGGATGTTGGCCTGCATGGTTCTTGAGAGCGAAACAAAAAAATGCTCCACCATCTCTGTTGAAAATCCCTCGATAACAGGCCGCTTGAACTCCGCATTGAAGACACAGTAACTTCTTCCTCCAAGATCAATAGCACATCGTGCCAGTGCCTCGTCCATCGGGATGATTGCCCATCCGTATCGCTGCATGCCGATTTTATCGAGCAGGGCTTTGTTGATGGCGCTGCCTATGACCAGAGCGACATCTTCAACGCTGTGGTGGTCATCAACATCAAGATCTCCCTTGCATACAATCGACATATCAAATCCGGAATGCCGGCAGAAATTGGCAAGCATATGATCAAGAAATGCCACACCTGAATTGACGGATCCTTGACCGGTTCCATCTATCAGCACCGTTACGGTGATATCGGTTTCTTTTGTTTTTCTTGATACAGTCGCGGTACGGACAGGGTTGACTACGTTTTCAGGCATGGATGTGTTACCGGATAAATTTATTGAAAAGGTATACGAGAATACTCAGAACCGCCGAAAGCAGCAGTGATGAACCAAGTGGAAAATAGAACCCGAATTTATCACTGCGAAAGCTGAAATCAAGCGGAAGTCTGCCAAACCAGTTCAGCCAGCCCGGAAACCCCTCTTTTTGAGCTGCAAGCAGCAGTACTTCCAGAAAGACGGCAACCAGGCCTGATATGACAAGCATTTTTCCGGTATCTGAAAACACGGCTTGGAAAAAATTTAAAAGTTACTAAATTTAGGCCTTCACCGAGTGACGGTGTGGTTTTGTAAAGATACGATAATAGGGAAATTTATTACAGCGGCTGGCTATGCATGTTTTTATAGTAGTACTTGGTTTGCTTGCCTCGATATTGCTTGTCGGCGTTATTTTGCTGCAAAGCCCGAAAAGCGGCAGCGGACTTACCGGCGGCATATCCAGTCTTGGCACTGTCCAGACACTGGGCGTCAGAAGAACCGGCGACTTTCTCAGTAAAATCACCGCTATCCTGGCAG
>JAAXUM010000304.1 GCA_013336025.1 Chlorobiaceae bacterium | reverse complement strand
CCAAAATGCAGGCCATGTGCCTTTAGCAGTTGGAACTTGTAAATCGCAACGAACTTCCCAGTTGGGATACTGATCGTTAACCAAAATTTGTTGTTTTGCATGTATTGCAGCCGAATTGTAATGTATAGTTCCCTGCCCTGTAACTGCATTTGTCCGCCGCCGAGAACAATATCATGTTCCTCCCTGAGGATCATAGGCCAGATCCGATCCATGAACCAGCAAATGGCGTCAACATTCGGTTTATGTAAAAATCCTCCCACAAAAAGAATGCCTTTTCGACCCGCCGGCCCGACATAAGTTCTGCGTGGAATATCAAAGACATTGGGCAGCACCTCAACAACGGCTTCAGGCACCAGTTCCGACAACAAGGCTTTCTCCTCTTGCGTGACGGCAAAGGTCACATCAGCGCTTTTCACACAGGCCAGCTCTTCTTCGCGTTGTCGTTCGGCCTCGATCTGCAACTCATGGTCGTTGTGCAAAGCGGCCTCCCTCATCAGGCGAAGAGCATGAAAATCAACCATATCGAAAGCGATGCGCGCTGTCGCACAATGGGAACGTACCCGTGAAATCAATCGCGCTGCTATCGTTGGAAAGGATAAAAAAGCCCAGTCGAGCTCCTTGCCGGCCTGGACAAGAAAGCTTTCGATCTCAGCCATTCCATAAAGAAAATGGGAAACTCCATCTGCACGCAACGCGTCCTCATAGAATTTGCGCCCTTTACGGCGACTGACCAGGCCTGGTTGTTTCGAGCGTTTGTAAACAGAACCGAAAACGATAGTCCAACCAGCCTCAGACATCAGCCGTATTAAATTCTTCAAGCGCAAGGCGCCGCTGTTTTGATCAAAAAGAGGGAGGTTAACCGATGCAACGAGAATAATATTGCGCCGGATTGAGTTGTCGTGGAGACTCTTCGAAGAAAACGATTCACCGGAAATGTACTGCTCATCCGTAATCGAAGTTGCCGATGAACCTGCCAATAACGCATCAACTTTTTCACCGAAGGAAACGGATCGCGGTAGCCGACACGTCAACTGGATTTTCTGCGCTAATTTCAGCAAAAACTGCGATTTCATGGCATGTTCATTGAAGCATAGCTGGGCGCGGCCTTGTCCGACAAATTGCCAGACGACACGATCGGATCGTTCGATTTCTTTTCTCTCATTATGGTTATGAGCTCAGGATTCATGGGGTGATCGTTACGCCAAACCTGGACGGCGCGGTATTGATCTGCTGACTTGGCCTGAGTCCAAAGCTGGATATTTGAGAAAAAAACCTCATCAGCACCAAACTGCCGGCCGAGGGCGACAAACGCCGGCATTTCCCGAAAGTTAACCGCCTGGATAACAAAAGATAACTTGATTCTGTTAATCTCTCCAGTTGATCGCAAGAATGCGATCAACTCCAGATTTCTGAGTAATCGAACAAAAACTCCGCCCCTTCGGATTGCCGCATTGGTTTTGGGGGTTGCAGCATCAATTGAAACATGTATTTCGTTAACCCGCCCATGCGAACAGCAATCCCGCCAGTTGCGTTCATCGCAAAGCATTGCGTTTGTGTGGAGATTGATCGAAGGGGTAATGTTGCCTTTGGTCGCTTTCATGATGCGCCGGTTGTGTTGACTTGCGAATGGCTCCCCATTTCCGCTGAGCCGGATCTGATCGGTGTCTTTCAGAAAGGGCACAATGAAGTCATGCATCATCCTGTCAGGTTTGCCTGAACGACTCTTGCCTGCTTCGATACGATGTGGACGACAGGTAATACAAAAGAGGTTACAGTTCTCGTCGTGACAAAGCTTATCCACGCGGGGACCATGGGTCATGATTGGCAAAACGAGCTCATTCGGACATATCTCTTTCCGGCAAAAGGCGAGCGAACCATCCAATACGGAGTATCGAATGTTCTGTGCGGCAATGCTGTTCCCTATGTCGGATGGCTAGTTCTCAAAAACATTGCCGATTTTGTACCCACCCACGTCGGGCAACAGACAAACACGTTGCCACCCTGATGTATTTCAGCATAATCGAATGGCAAGCTGCAAATACGTCTCTTCAATTCATCCACAATCCCTGTTCCCTTAATGCCCTTGAACAAATCAATACACCGCCGACCTTCTGCTTAATCTCCGGAAAACCTGAATAATACGACATTTCCATCTTTCGCCCCGTCGGCCACAAGAGGAAAAACGTCACCTTCAGGCAGATTCTTTTTCGATATTTCCTTAGTTTGAGCTGACGGTTCACGATGAACCGGTTTATCGACAAACCTCGACCGAAACCCATGAAAAAACTCTACCGCTTTACGATTACACTACTGCTCACGATCCTGGCCATTCCCTCCAGCGCCCATGCTGGGTTCACGGGTCAGATGGATATGAGGCTTACCATGCCCAACGGAACGGCCGACATCACCTACCTTTTCGGACAGAAAAACCAGCGCATGGACATGACCATGAAGCTCGACAAGATTCCGGAACCGCTCAAAACAACGGTCATCACCAGAAGTTCAAAACCCGACGAGGCAACGATCGTCAACCACAGGAACAAAACCTGGAGCGTCGTCAGCCTCCGGACCGCCGCCGAAAACGCGACCCTGATCGATTTCGACAACAACTATCGTTTCAGCAGGGTCGGACCCGAAACCGTCAAGGGATACCAGTGCGAACATATCCAGCTCTTCAGCAGCACTGAAAAACTCGATCTCTGGATGTCGAAGGGGCTTGCCGACTTTTCAACCTTCAGGCTGCTGCAATCCCAGAACCCGAGGCTTTCGAACACCGCTCTGGCAAAAACTCTCGAAAAAAACGGCATCGAAGGGTTCCCCGTCCGGATAATCCAGAAAAACGACAACGGTCTTTATACCATGGAACTCACGAGCATTTCTAAAAAATCGGTTCCGGAGTTCAGGTTCGTCGTACCGGCCCGCTACACGAAAACCGAAGCCGGGC
>JAAXUM010000303.1 GCA_013336025.1 Chlorobiaceae bacterium | reverse complement strand
CTTTTGTGTAGTCGAGGTAGCTTTTTTCGAAATATTCCTGTTTTCCGTACATGCCGAGAATTTTGGCGATTTCAGGGGCAGAGAGGCGACGGACTTCGGGGACGGAGAGCTTCCAAAGCCTGATATAAAAAGTTGTCAGGTAACGGACAATGCTGCCGAGCCCCTCTTTTTGTCCCTCCTGATCCATGATCATCAGCGAAATGCCGCTGCACATTCTCATGTTTTTCGTTACGAGGGCTTTTTCAAGCTCGAAGATGTTGTAGGTTCGTGATATGCCAACACACTCATAGACATCGTGTGCGGTTATTTTATTGCCTTGCCGCTGGTCGGAAGCGTAGAGGATCATTTTCTGGATTTCGTGGCATATCTCTCTGGCGGATGGCTGGATATAGGCGGTAAACGCTTTCAGTGCATCCGGCTCGAACTCCCATCCAGAGGTTTTTGCCCTGTCGGATGCAAAAAGGTCGGGGGTTTTGATGGCCGGAAAGTCCTGGCGGTACTTTTTCAGTTGCAGAAAAGGGGATTTGTCAAGTTCTTTTTTGTCGATCTGGCCGGCGTCGAGAATCAGTACGGTAAAGTCTGCAGGATTGAGGAGATAGCTGTTGTATTTCTCCTCATGAAGTTTTTGTTGCTCTTTGGATGCTGTTTTTTTGATTTTTTCGAACTGCCGTACAATGATGAGTTTTTTTTCGGTAAACATCGGGTACTCCGATGCTTTTGATACGAGATCTCCGATCGTCAGTTCAGGCCCATAGAGGATGATGGTGTTGCAGGATGCATCCTCCGGGGACGGAAACAGGGTGTTCCTGATCCGTCCGGAAAGTTCTTCCTTAAGGTACTCTTCAATACCGGTCAGGAAGTATACGGGAGCGATTTGCCCTTCATCCCGAGGTTTTTTTTCAGAACGGGAGGTCATCTTTTTCGCTTTCAATCATGGGGCCTGAGGATTGCTGGGGGTAGTCTCCCGATCCTGACGATGCTCCCTTTGGAGCAGCGCTGTACTGCTGTGAGCGGTCATATCCAGACATGCTGCCGTCCGGAGCGTTGTTCTGGCTGCCGGTTCCTGTTCCCTGGTCGCGTGCTGAACCGAGCATCTGCATGTCGGTGCAGACAATTTCAGTGGTATATTTTTTTTCACCGCTTTTCTGATCGTCCCAGCTTCTGGTCTGCAACCGGCCTTCGACATAGACCTGTCGTCCTTTTTTCAGGTACTGACTGCATATTTCGGCAAGCTTTCCCCAGGCTACAACGCGGTGCCATTCGGTTCTTTCCTGCCATGTTCCTGCGGCGTCTTTGAAGCTTTCTGTTGTTGCGAGTGTGAAGTTGGTGACGGTTTGTCCCGATGCCGTGTTTCTGCTTTCAGGGTCGCCGCCGAGGTGGCCTATCAGCATGACCTTGTTGAGTCCTTTTGCCATGGTATCTGTTCCCGGATTAGCGTTATTGTAAAAAGTAAAAGTATTGGATACAGCGTGCTGTTCTTTTTTCGATGATAACAATAAAAGTAGAGTTATAAAACAAGCCGCGCTGCATTGATGACCGCTCCTTCACGGCAGAGCAGAATGGTTTCGGTGCCGCCGTCGGGTGCATTGACTTCAATGCTGCAGCCATAGCAGATGCCGATACCGCATCCCATAACTGATTCGAGCGATACTTCGCAGGCAATATGCTGTTCACGGCAGAACTTCGCAAGGGCCTTGAGCATTGCGTTCGGCCCGCATGAGAAAACCTTGATCGGGCCATTGTCAAGCAGTTCAGGCAGGTCATGCCTGAGAAGATCCACGGCCGTTCCCCTGAAGCCGGCCGTGCCGTCGTCGGTCGCGGTGCGGCAGTTCGAGAGGTTCTGGATAAGGAGGTCGCCGGAAGATCGACCGCCGATGATATTGATGACATGCTTGCCGCTGGCCGAAAGCGTTTTTTCAAGAAACAACATAGGCGCTGTACCGATACCTCCGGATACGAGGAGTGCGGTTGCAAAGGAAGAGTCTGGAGGCGAGAAGCCGTTGCCGAGCGGACCGAGAACCTGCATGGTTGAGCCGGGAGGGGACTGGCAGAGTATCGCTGTGCCGCTGCCTATGGCTTTGGCCATGATCGCGATTGATTCGCCATCGACCCGGTGTATGGAAAACGGGCGTCGGAGAAGAGGCTGAGTTGAATCGTTTACCTTGATGTTGACAAAGTTTCCCGGTATTGCTCGTTTGGCGATTTCAGGGCAGTGAAGGCAAATGACTGTAACGTCACTGCTTATACGGCTTGTTGCGGTAACTGTTGCCGTGATGTCAACAATAGATGGGTTTACTGGCATGATGGCGGCGATTATTAATAAAGGGTGCCTCTGTGTCTTTACTTACGCGTTTCGATTGCTTTGTTGCTCCCGACCTGTCGGGTTCCGTCAGCCTCTCATGCGCACAGCTCCCGATAATAATAGAGAGATATCCTGAAGAGAGTTGAGGGGGTACCGTTTGCTGTAAGGTAATAAAGCATGATGAACTTATTATGCAAACAGGATCGGGTTTTCGTTCAATTGGTTATCATCTGTGGAACTCGAGCGGAAAAACAGGATATATGTTTTTTGACAGTACCTTGCCTGTTGTATGTCAGAATCTTTTGTAAGAGTCATGAGAGAGTTATATCTTTTGCTTTTTGCTTTGCATCATCAAAATCCAATGTCTGGTTCATGCGTATTTTAACTTTTACAGGTAAAGGCGGAGTAGGAAAAACCAGTGTGTCGGCTGCAACGGCTGTTCGTTTATCCCAACTGGGATACCGTACTCTTGTGCTTTCAACTGATCCCGCGCACAGTTTATCGGATTCATTCAACCTTCCGCTTGGTGCTGAACCAACAAAGATCAAGGAGAACCTGCACGCCATTGAGGTCAATCCCTATGTAGATCTGAAGCAGAACTGGCAGTCAGTCCAGAAATACTATACCAGAATTTTCATGGCCCAGGGAGTTTC
>JAAXUM010000302.1 GCA_013336025.1 Chlorobiaceae bacterium | reverse complement strand
GGCATCAGTGCCAGATCAAACCCGTTAATCCATGACGGCAGATCCCCGTAATCCACTCTGCCGACATAGTGTACATTCGGAAAACCTCTTAACTGCTCCTGGCGCTCCCACCAGTTTCTCTGATATGCCGGGCCAACAAGTACGATATGAACGTCAGGCCATGCTCCCGCTATGCCAGCAACGAGCTCACAGTCAACCCAGTCCATGGCTCCGGCATAACCGAGCTTCCGGCCCTCAAGAGAGGCAAGAAACGAAGGGGTCTCCGGAATATCGTCAGCAAAGTGGTCATACTCCACTCCGTTGCCAAGCTCTACACACCGGATCCCCTCCGGCAGCGGAAGGCGGGCCGTCAGTTCCGGACTTACCGAAAAAACAAGCGAACATGCCTGCAGGTACCGGGCAAGGAAAGGCGGAAGCCACGAAGGCGAACCGGGAAAGGCGAGATGGTCGTCATTGGCATCATAAAAACGTAAGGAGCAGGGCATTCCGGCAGCCACCACGCCCCAGTAAACGTTACTCAGACCGATGATCCGGCGGGGGGAACTGAACCCGAGCATCATGAGCCAGAACCGAAGCACCAGATGACCTGCAGCGGCAATACCGTTTCTCGGAACAGTAAAATCAAGCAGTCTGCCGATACTGAACGGAACGGTTTTCAGAAAAGGAACCGTCACCACAACAACCCGTCCCCGTTTCACCGGCAGCCAGCGGGCCGACCGGCCAAGCGCATAGGGCTCGATAAACAGAATTCTCCATCGTGATGAAAAGCGCTGCAGCAGTCGCTGTTTTCTGGTTGAAAGAAAATCCCACTGGACCTCTGAAAACCAGACAAGATCTACGCTCTCTCCAGCACTGTCGTCAGCACATTTCCAGCTCATAAATCACCACCTTTTCATAGAAGGCTCTCAAAACAGGTTTCAAGCCGGTAAGATAAAACGGCCACTTACGGATCCGGAACACATCGCTGCGTACCACCCGGAATCCGGCTCGTGTAAAGAGCGACAAGGCGGCATTTCCACGCATCTCGTGAAAATGATCCGGACTGGCAAGCATGGCAGGTTTTGCCTGAGGCATCGAAACAAACAGCCTTGCATCCTGACCGGCAAGCACCTTCCGCACCTGCAAAAGCGCATGCAGCGGATTAAACAGATGCTCAAGCACTTCGAAAGCCGTAACAACACCGTAGGCTCCTTCAAGCGGTTCGACATCGAGATCAATAGCTGTTGCATGAAACGGGCAATCGAAAAACTGTTCAAGCGAATCGGTAAAAGGAGTACGCCCGCCAAGGTCAAGACCGGCAACAGGCTTCGGCGGTACGACGGGTGATGCCTGTAAAAACACAAGCGTTTTCTGCCAGCGAAGACGGTTTGCCGGATCCGCGCAATACGCATCGTCGATCCGGGTTCTGAACCCACTGTTCATGAGTGCCCTCCCCGCCGAAAAGAAAACATAGTCAAACCCTGTAAAAACAACACATCGAGCATACTTGCAGCAAGACGGAACGGCATAAGAAGAAAAAACAGCACCAGACCGCTCCATGCCCTGTATTTCAAAAAAAGCCGTAACGAAGCCGAGGTTTTCTGCAGCAGTTTCCGGGGATGAACCGCGCTCCCATAGGATGCGGAAACATCGTGCCAAACCTGAGCTTCAGGAACATACACCACCTTCATCCCCCTTTCACGGACCCGCAAAGAGAGATCAACATCTTCAGCATACATCCCGAACCTCTCGTCAAACCCCCCGAGAGCGAGAAAATCCCTGCTCCGCATGGCAAAACAACATCCGGTTGCATACCCGGTTTCGCCTTCGATACTGAACTCCGGACCGTCAGTGCGCCTGATGCCCCTATGCCTTATGAGACCCGTCTGAAGCCGAACCTCTCCTCCTGCGTACCAGAGAGTCCCGGGGGAGTGCAACTGACAGATTTTAGCAACGGTAATGCCGGTACCGGAATCATTTTCCAAACGATCAATGAGCGGTGTTGCAAAATCAACAGCAACAACGGTATCATTATTCAAAAATATGACATAATCCGGATTGCCCTTGAGCAGGTGCCTGAACCCCGCGTTGTTTCCTCCCGCATAACCAAGGTTTTCCGGGAGCTCCAGAAGTTCAACTTCCGGATACTTCCCCCGCACTGCCGCAACAGACCCGTCAGTTGATCCGTTATCGACCACCAGAATCCGCATATCGGGTCTCATCGCCTGACGAAGAGATGCAAGACACCGAAGCAGTTCCTTTTGAGCATTCCAGTTAAGCACAATGATGAAGGTCAGCACACGGGTATTCATTTGAGCCTTATGGTTTCAAGAAAACGGCCTGTACGTTCCGCAAGCACCTGCCATGAAGCCGTCTGACAATAACTTCTTATAGCCGCTGAGGTATCGACACCTGACCTCTCCCCGAAAAAGCGCCCGACAACATCAACAAGTCCCTCAACTGAAGGTTCCGCTGCAATCCATCCGGTTTTGCGAGACTTAACCATCCCGGAAAGCCCGCCGACAGGAGTAACAATAACCGGCACACCATAACCGTACGCCAATGAAACCACCCCTGACTGTGAAGCCGTGCGATAAGGCAGCACCACCGCATCAGCCGCTGCAAACAGGAGCGATGTGCGCTCTTCTGTTGCGTAGCCGGGATAGAGATCAACACTGCCGGCAATGCCGAGACGATCAATCATCGCCCGGTATCCCTCAAGAGGCTCATAGAACTCGCCTGCCACCACCAGCCTCACCCTCTCGTCAGCCTGAAGAATAGCAGGCATGGCCTGCAAAAGGAGATCCAGCCCCTTGTACCTGCGAACATAACCAAAAAACAGAAGAACGGGAGATTCCTGTGCAAGACCAAGCTCCTGTCGCGCATGATGCCGTGAAACAGTGTGTTCTGCATGATGATCATAAACCGGATGGAACTGTTCAGAAACAGGAACCGGACATCGGCTTTCAGCAAGTT
>JAAXUM010000301.1 GCA_013336025.1 Chlorobiaceae bacterium | reverse complement strand
ATTGGTTACTTATAGTTTTTAAAGGGGGGCGGACATTCCTGTCCGCCATTCGAGCCAAGCCCCCAATTCAGCAAAGAGCCGCAAAATTGGTGGCACACTTTCACCCGGAATCAGGAGCACGCATTCACCGGGATACTCACCCCGAGCAACGCGAAACGCGATCCGTACGCTATTCAGAACGGATTGCTGCCTTTTGAACGGAGGGCGGACATTCCTGTCCGCCCCCCTTTAGAATTCGAACTCCTCCCCTTCTCATTTTCGTTACATCTCATAACAAAAAAAGCTCCCGGTTTTTCCGGAAGCTTTCTCTTTCTGCGGAGAGGGAGGGATTACAAATAGCGCTATAACCTACCTATTAATAAACACTTGCAATCATAATAAAAACAATATACCACCAAATCTACCCCCAAATATGTTTGTCAGATATTTATTAAAACGTTCTGGCGAGAACGGGTCACGTTCGTAAACCGGTAAGCAATTGCACGAGGATACCAACAGCCGTATAAGGTTCTGGATGAGTGTAAGCTGAATTATGCTGTCCCAGTTTTTCAGCTCGCGAAAATGCTAATCCCAAATGCTCGCGAGTCATATTGAAGGTTCCTATATATCCTTTCTCGTATTGGGGAATATGCTTCTTCAGCCGGCGAAGAACTTCATGGCGGTCGATTTGTGACTGAACGTTTTCAAAATGAAGCAGTAACCAGAGTTCGAAGCTGGGTATCGAAGGAACAGCCTGGAATCGGATCACCTGCCTGTTGTCGTTCCTGAGTTTGCCATCAAGCGATTCGGCTGTCTTCAACGCATTTGAATAGCTCTCGTGATCGTCACGGTCAAACACGGCAAAAACTTTCTCGAAGGCGAGGCGCTGGATGTTTCGATGCCTGTCACCGTCAAGAAAAAGCTGTTTCGCATAGTGGACAACTTGAATAGGAGCTGTTCCAGGTTCGCTGGGACGCACTACCACGTTGGCGGTGTGCAGACGAAATAAGGAGCGGATTTCGTTAAAGTAGTTCGGCTCGGTTTTGCTTCCCTCAGAAACAATCAATATCCGATCATAGCTGGCCCGTCGTCCCTGCTTTCGTTCCAGTTGCCTTGCCTGCCGGATTTTAGGGGAATTATCACGCACCATCACTCAAACTCCCCTGAATGATGGGTCAGAAAGGGAATACCCCCATAACGACCACTCAGGTACCCTTTTTCCAAGGCCTCGTTTTTGCGGGGACTGAATTCCGCAACAGCTACCAATGTTGAGGCTTGGCTGGTATCTTTTTCAACCAGCCATATCTGATCGCGTCGGAATAAATCCGGAGCGTCAAGCAGAGATGTGTCATGAGTGGTAAAAATCAGTTGTGCTCCTCGCTTGTTTATTTCAGGGCGATGGAACAGTCTTACCAGCTCTCTTACCAGAAGTGTGTGCAGACTGGTGTCCAGTTCATCGATGACCAGCGTAAGACCCTTGTCGAGAATATCGAGTATAGGTGCTGCAAGGAATACCAGGATACGTGTACCATTGGACTCATCATCAAGATCGAAGACTGCTTGCCCCCGATCAGTGACATGGGTGAAACGCAATCTGTTTTCTTCGATCTCTTCATTTTGCACCTCAGTATTTCCGGATGTCAGATCAAAATGCAGCTTTTTTCCGGGCACTTTATCGGTAACGATTTCGACATCAGAAATACTGATGTCTGCTGTTTTGAGGAAGTCGCATATCCGCTTTTTACTTTCCGCATCTTTTAGCAGCTGAAAAGCAAACTGCTTATTCAGTTTTGTTTGCTCATTGAAGATCACCAGATTTCGTGCAAACCAGTCGAAAACCGGACGTAAATCTTCACTATTGAGCTGCACTGCCATCGATAAAAACAATGCGTTTGGTCTGGTAGCTTTTTCCCAAATGGTTTTCTGTCCTTTGAGTCCGGATCCGAAATTGTAGACATCGTTATCCTGACCAGGATCGTAATGGCGCTCAAACCATTGTTGTGGTTTAAAGGCTTTGTAAACGAGAAGATACTCGCTGACAATCCTCTTCGAAGTCATGCTGAAACCATACTGATACCGCACATGATCAAGCACAAAGGTGATTTCGAATTCAGTAGGCTCCTTTTCTGATGAGAGGTCCAGCATGAACGGTTGCACGGCGTATGTCTGGCCTGGTTGTATCATGGTGGCCGATTCGACTACAACACCGCGCATGTACTGCAAAGCTTTGATAAGATTGGATTTTCCACTGGCATTGGCACCATAGATCACGGCGCTTGGCAAAATCCGTGGGACCGCCTTGACTCCTGTAGCCATCGTGTTGGTGTCGCTCAACGAGTTGTCTTTAGCGGCAACGAGACTGAGTACCTGCTCATCACGCAGGCTTCTGAAGTTCTTGACGCAAAATTCGACAAGCATATTATTGCGATTAGATTGAAAATATTTTCAATTTAAAACAATAATATTCAATAATCGATTTTATTTTTTATTCACTATCACTTTTATGAGCATTCGGAGAATTCAGGAAAACAACGTTTACTCAAGTCTGTCTATCGCCATAAAGGAAGGGACGTGCCCCTATTACTACCCCTAAAACCACCGGACTTCACAAAACCAATTCAGACAACATCAGATCTGGCCTGTAAAAGGTGGTACAGTTTGCTCCGGAATCAGGAGCACGCTTTCACCGGAATACTCACCCCGAGCAGCGCGAAACGACTTGTGCGCTATTTGAAATGGATTGCTGCCTTTTGAACGGGGGGCGGACAGGAATGTCCGCCCCCCTTTAGAATTCGAACCCTTCCAATAATGCAAAAACCCCACGTAAACGCGGGGTTTGTTGCGGAGAGGGAGGGATTGATTCGGGCTTTTCAGCCCTCACCCCCGGATTGCCGGGGGCGGTCTCGCTTCGCTCTCCGTCGTAACGGCTGAAGCCGTTTTCGAACCCTCTTTACGGGTTCTCTTCCCTCCCGGAATGCAAA
>JAAXUM010000300.1 GCA_013336025.1 Chlorobiaceae bacterium | reverse complement strand
ATGATCGCCGGCCTCGAGCTGCCGACCGAGCCCTCGCCCTCATAGGCGTTGCGCATCGACAAATATCTCACCCAGCAGGTGGAAAATGCCACCCGCAACAAGGTGCAGGAAGCCATCACTGAAGGACGGGTACTGGTAAACGGCAAACAGGTAAAATCAAATTACAGAATCAAGTCATGCGACCTGATTCAGATAACCTTTCTGCGCCCCCCTGCACCTGAAATGGCTCCCGAGAATATTCCGATAGATATTATTTATGAAGACGAAGATCTGATGGTTGTCAACAAAGCGCCTGGAATGGTTGTCCATCCTGCATTTGGTAACTGGACAGGTACACTTGCCAATGCGATTCTTCACCATATCGGCAACGATACCGACGCTCTTGACTGCTCCCTTCTGCGACCAGGTATTGTACACCGGCTCGACAAGGACACCTCAGGTCTGATTATCATTGCAAAAAATCCCCTTGCCTTGCAGCGCCTTGCCCGACAGTTTGCCCAGCGACAGGTTGAAAAAGTCTATCATGCCATTGTATGGGGCGTGCCAGAACATGTTTCCGGCACAATAAAAACTAATATCGGGCGCTCGAATAAAAACCGGAAAATCATGACCGTCTATCCGTTTGAAGGTATTGACGGCAAACATGCCGTAACAGACTATACCGTCGTTGAAGATTTACGATACTTTTCACTTGTATCAATCAAGCTCCATACAGGAAGAACACACCAGATACGAGTGCACTTGCAGCACATCGGTCACCCAATCCTCGGGGATGCTGTTTATGGCGGCACAGCCATGCGTACTCTGGCGTTCAGTAAAAGCGAGGGCTTTGTCAAAAACCTGCTTGAAATAATGCCGCGCCAGGCACTGCACGCTCAAACATTGCGTTTTACACAGCCACTGACAAATGCATCGCTCTCTTTTACGGCTCCCCTTCCCGGTGATATGCTGGATGCCAGTCTGAAAATAAAAACGCTTCTCAAGGACGCATCACCCCGATAAATAAGAGCTATCCTGAAACCCCGTTATTACCGTTCAAGCCTTGTGACTTTTGGTGGAATAAGCCTCAGCTTCAAAGCGATTGGCTGCATAACCATCTTTTCCTCTTGCCCAGGCACAGAGAGAGCTCAGGAGATATGCGGGAATCATGAATGGCCCCCAACGCTCATACTGGCGAACATGGACCCGTTCATGCTCCCTCCACCGGCTGAGTTCTTCTTCGTTAACACCAATGACCACATGGCCAAGAGTCATGGCGGGAACCCTGCTGCAAAAAGGGAAATGACCGAAAAACCAGCTCACGCCCCTGCCTGAAAACTCCAGAACACCGTTATGCACCGATGCTCTCCCGCCAAAGGCAAACAGTGGAAGCACAAGCAGAAGACCAAGCATTGTATTGGGCAAGGCCCACATATAACGGATAATTGTCAACAGTTTCATTGACACAAATAACCGATTGTTGTTATTATTCGTATAACTTTTTTTCTGTTATCAGGTAAGGTACTGTATTATCAGAACTATGCTAATACAGTACCCGATCATATCAAGAACCTTTTACCCATGCTTTTTCACGATATATCAGCTTTTGGCATTCCGGCGATAACACTTGCAGCAGGAACCGTTGCCGGCTTTCTGGCAGGACGGTTCATGAACTTTTCATCTAAAACAATCACCAGCGGTGTTGTTGGTATTGCTGCATCGACGATAAGCGGTCGAGGAGCCTTTGCCTTGCGGGACATTCGTGAAGGAGAAACTGTTGAACGATGCCCTGCGCTCGAGGTTGCCGACAAGGATGTCGCGGGAGAGCTTCTGAACTATGTTTTTTACGGAAGCGACGAAACAAAGCGACTGGTAGCAATGGGCAACGGAATGCTCTTCAATCACGCATCCGATCCCAATGTCGCATATTATCGCCAGGACGGCGCACTGGGAGCTGAACTGATAATTTATGCCCTTAAAAACATTCGTAAAGGTGAGGAAATGTTTTACAACTATGGCGATGACTGGTGGGAAACCCGGCAGTCATAATCAAGCAAGAATTTGCCGACCCCGGATCTCTTTTTTTTCCCCATCATCGTTCAAACAATCCAGGAATAAAAGCTTCATGCCAAACGAAAAAGTTTTTCTCATTACCGGCGCATCAACCGGAATCGGCGCAGCTACCGCAAAGCGCGCTGTCGAAGCAGGATACAGGGTTGTTCTTGCCGCCCGATCCACTGAAAAACTTGAGGCGCTTGCAGCAGAGTTAGGAACAGAGCGGGTTTTTGCCGTTACCTGTGATGTCGCCGACTGGCAATCGCAGCAGAGGATGTTCCGAAAATCTCTCGAACGATTTGGACAAATCGATGTGGTTTTTGCCAATGCCGGTTTTTCAAAAGGATCTTCCTTTTACGGTGGCCAGGACAAACCGGATGAGTGGAAAGAGATGGTGATGGTCAATGTATTCGGTGCTGCCGCCACAGCAAGGCTTGCGCTGCCGGAACTCTCAAAAAGATGTGGCCATTTTCTGCTGACCGGTTCGGTTGTCGGACACATTACCTCTATCAGAAACTTCTACTCGGCAACAAAATGGGCTGTAACGGGAATGGCGCACGCCATCCGCAATGAAATGGCCGGTACAGGAGTACGAGTCACTCTGGTTGAGCCGGGTGTCGTTGATACGCCCTTCTGGGATAACCTGCAGAAACCTGGTACGCCTGAACTGCAACCGGATGATATTGCCCGCGCGGTTATCTTCGCAATAACCCAGCCACCGCATGTCGATATCAATGATCTGCTTATACGACCGACTGGTCAACCGCACTGAGGCACACGGCTCACAGCTCCCGGAAATCTCTCCGGTTGCGCTTCGGGCTCACCGAGGACGGCGCGCAGCGGACGCTGGAGGAGGTCGGCGCCTTCTTCAACGTGACGCGCGAGCGGATCCGGCAGATCGAGGCCAAGGCGCTCCGCAAGCTGAGGCATCCG
>JAAXUM010000064.1 GCA_013336025.1 Chlorobiaceae bacterium | reverse complement strand
GTCCTTGATAAGCGTTGTGATATCACGAAACATGATCCCTTTTTTCGGATAATCAGGAATTGAACGGATACGCGATTTAATAGTCATGAAATGAACGATTTAAGTGTTGGCAAGAAACTGCAAGCAAGAGATGGATTTAAAATAACAGTCTGCCCGTTAAATTCAAATCATCGTCAACCCCCTCTATACGTACCGACAGAATCGATCCTGCAAGATTCCCTGCACTTTGAGGTAACGTAACGCTCACCCGAAGATAGTTCCTCGTATAACCACTGTACTTTTGACTGCCATGCACTCCTTTTTGAGATTCCTCAAAAAGAACCATACATTCCAGGCCGACATATCGTGCCATAAATTGTAATTTCTTCATATTGCCCAGCTTGATAAGCTCACTGCTGCGCAACCTGCACTCATCCGGATCGACAACTATTGTTTTATCAGACGAGACCTGTTCAGCAAGGAGTGTGCCCGGACGAATAGAGCATGAAAACACGTGAAGAGAGGCAATCGGTAACCCTTCAAGAAAGCGGTACATCTCCTGAAAATCCTCTCCGGTCTCACCCGGATAACCGACCATGACATCAGCACTGATAAAACAATCAGCAATAGCCTCAACAGCCCTGAGAATTCGGTGCCGGTAAGCTGCTGTATCGTATCGGCGACACATTGCTCGAAGCACTGCATCTGAACCGCTTTGCAGTGGCACATGAAAATGCGGGGCAATGATTTCAGAATCCGCTACTACAGCAATCAGCTCATCATCAAGAACATCCGGTTCGATAGAACTGATGCGAATACGATCAACGCCAACTGTTTCAAGCATACGTAAAAGAGCTGCAAGGCGAACACCTCTGAAGCGATAATCGCCTATATTAACACCAGTGAGTACAATCTCCCGATATCCTGAAGCGACAAGGGTAGATGCCTGCTCAACAATATCTTCAGGCGACAGGGATCTTGATCGTCCTCGTGCGAAAGGAATAGTGCAGTATGAACACCCGTAATCACACCCATCCTGAATTTTCAAAAAAGCACGCGTTCTGTCAGATGCTGATGAAGCTGGTAATGAATAACCGGGAAATATCTTTTTTTCTTTTTTTATCTCAGAAACACTGATCAATGGATGTAATGATTCGTTACCATGAATCACATCATAAAGAGGTAATTCGTATTTATCACTTGAACCAAGTATAGCATTGACGCCAGCAATGTTGCGAAGAACTTCAGGAGAAAGTTGTGCATAACAACCTGTAACAACAATACGGCTACCCGGATTATCACGAATTATCTTTCTTATTTTCTGACGACATTTTTGTTCCGCCTGTTTCGTCACTGCACAGGTATTGATAATAATCAGATCTTCACTTTTTTCATACGATGATATCTCCCACCCTTTTTTTGAAAGCAAATCAAGTATTGCTGACGATTCGGCATAATTCAATTTACACCCTAACGTTATTGCTGAAATCTTTGGCATGAGTGCGGCAATATCCTTATTTTCATTTCATTAAAGAAAAACAACAAAATATACATGATTAAAATATCAACTTGCACGCATGACGACAATAACATATATTTGTGTTGATTGTGACACGTATTTCAAACAATACAAAAAACACTGACCCGCTATGGTAAAGAAAGAGATTGGATCACCTGACAAATATGATCTATTTGCTGAAAAAATTGATCAATTCAAGTTGCTTGTTGAAGAAAAAAAGAATTTGCAGGAACAAATCATGCTTTTGCAGGATGAATTTAACGAAAAGATCAAGCCGTTTGAAAATGAACTTTCAAGCGTTGTAAGAAAACTTGAGCTTGAGCTTGCAAGAGTGGAAGGAAAAACATCTGAAAAAGCTGCCCCACTCAAATATAGTCGCGGACGGCTTGGTATATCGATCAAGGAACTGCTCAGCAGTTCACCTGACAGGGCGTTCAAACCAAAAGAGATTGCTGATGCACTTGCTACCAAAGGCACCACAGTCAGCCTTTGGCTAAACAAATACGGAACAAGCGATCAGGAAATTGAACGTATTCCATCCGGAAATGGAGGAAAACGCTTTTTATATAAAAAAAAGTAAGTTACCCCCATTTCAAGTACAATAAAAAAAGCGCAGTTGTCATGCGCTTTTTTTTATTGTACTTGAAATGGGGATTGTACAACACATAGCCGAATAATCGGTTGTACGTGCGCTCCTGTCATAATCATCAGGAACCGCTATTTATTCCGCTCCATCCCTCCTTGTCGGGACTCCGTCCTCCTCCGTCTCAAACCGCTCACGACAACAAACAGAGATAGCCGATATTAATAACCAATACTTCTTTTATTGTGTACAAAGTTCAAGGCAAGAGCAACCATGATCATATTGCCAAGCAATGAAGAGCCACCATAGGAAACAAACGGCAGCGGAACACCAATTACAGGTATCAGCCCTATCGTCATGCCAATATTGATAACAACATGAATCAAAAGAAGCGACACAAAACCAGCCAAAGTAAGTTCAACGAATTTGTTTTTTATTGATGATATAATCCACAGCAACCTCAGGATGAGTACAAGAAATAATAGCAACAGCACAAAAGAGCCAACAAAACCAAGTTCTTCGGCAATCACACAGAAAATAAAATCTGTCCATTGAGCAGGAATAAAACGAAGCTGCGTCTGCGTACCTTCAAGATAACCTTTACCAAAAAAACCGCCAGAACTGATTGCTATTTTTGCCTGCAGCACATTATATCCGGCACCCCGAGGATCTGACATAGGATCAAGAAAGGTCTGAATCCTTTTCAGTTGATGCGGTTTGAGCAGTTCAGCGGCAAACCGGTGAGTAAAAAGTGCCGCCCCAAGACCTGTTGCTGTAACAAAAAGCTGATGCAGGTGAAATTTTTTCTTTTGGAGCCAAAGAGCAAGAAACAACAGTACTGCAAGCGCCACAATAAATAAAACATTGAAAAAACCACTGAGCATGAGAATAATCGGTACAAGAACCAGCATGACTATATAAAGGTCAAAACCAGACATGATAAACATCGGAATAATAAAGGAAAGACTCGTCAGCGTAGTGCCCATGTCTGGCTGAAGCATAATAAGCAAAGCCGGAAAAAGCGGAATGCCAAGAGCAATAAGAAGATGAGGTGTAAGCTTTATATCCGTTTCATCATCTGACAGAAAGCGTGCAAGTGCAAGAATGGTGGCCATTTTTGCTATCTCAGAGGGCTGAAAACTGAAAAAGCCTATTCTTACCCAACTTGTCTGTCCGGCAATTTTTGTTCCGAAAAGCAGTACTGCGACAAGAAGAAATATGGCGATAAGATAAAACAGGTAGGCGTTATCCCGAATAACACGATAATCATTGAAATAGACAAAAAGCATGACAACAGCACCAATAACTCCCCAGGCAAACTGCCGATAAAACAGTGTTGTTTCACCTGCGCCATGTGTTGCACTGAAAATGGCCATCAGTCCGAATACAATGAGTCCAATCATCGGAACAAGGAGCCAGAAATCCACATTACTTTGTTTATCAGTCATATTTCACAAGAATCTCATTTTCATTATCAAAAGGGAATCATTAGTATAGAGAGGTGCCTCCGGGCAAGTACCTTATGCTCTTTTTATCCCGTTAACCACTGAACCATGGATGCTTCTTCCTTCTCCTGCGGGTTCGCCGTTATCATCGGCGAACCGAATGCGGGAAAATCTACCCTGCTTAACAAACTGCTCGACTACAAACTATCCATTGTAACACCTAAACCGCAAACGACAAGAAAAAGAATAACAGGAATATATCATAAAGACCAGTGCCAGATAATTTTTCTTGATACTCCGGGCATCATGAAGCCGCAGCAGAAGCTCCATGAGTCAATGCTCGACATAACCCGCCAGACAATGATGGGTGCCGATGTTGTTATTGCACTGCTTCCCTATTCCAGACAAAGCGGATCGATTGATCTTGAATTTGCTGAAGAGCTTTTTTCCTCATGGCTGAACCCCGCAGGAAAACCTGTAATTGCGGTTCTGAACAAATCAGATCTGGTCTCTGCCGAGGCGAGTCAAAAATGCGAGAACATTGTTGAAAACACTTTTCATCCCAAAGCCGTTCTTTCAATAAGCGGTCGTCTTGGAAATAACATCGAAGGATTAATCGATGCACTTAAACCGTTTCTCCCGCTAAAAGAGCCACTTTACTCTGAAGAGACACTGAGCACTGATCCCGAAAGACTTTTCGTTACCGAAATTATTCGCGAAAAGATATTTCTTCTTTATGGAAACGAGATCCCCTATGCTTCCGAAGTTATCATCGATGAATTCAAGGAACAGCATGAAAACGATCCATCAAGAAAAGACCTTATCAGATGTTCAATTATTGTTGAACGTGACAGTCAGAAACAAATCCTTATCGGCAGCAAGGGAGCCGCATTAAAAAAACTCGGGCAGGCTGCGCGACTGGATATCGAAGAACTGATCGGTCGTCCGGTGTTTCTTGAACTTTTCATCAAGGTACGCAACGACTGGAGAAAGAAAAACAATCTCCTGAAAAGCTACGGGTATTAAAAAAAAAGCCCCCCTGTTGAGAGGGGGGCTTTTTTGAATCAAACGAAGAACAAGGAAAAAACCACACTCCGGCTGCTATTTTGCATCGCCGCTTTTTTTCTCAGCGGATTTAACCTGTGGTTCCAGTTCAGCAGTAGCATCCTCGATCTCTTTTTTCTCGTTTGGATGCGCCTGAAGATAGGCTTCAATCTCCTCTTTGCTCTTGTCCTTGAAATATTCGAGCGCAGAAAGAATGATTCGTTTGTTCTCCTTGTCAAACTCGATCACACGAAGCGGCAGTTCATCACCCAGAGCAAACGAGGAATGAATATCCTTCACTCCGCCCTGAAGTAAATGCGATACCGGTACAAATCCGTCCACATCGCCTGGAAGAATGACAATAACGCCTTTTTCGATGATCTGGGAAATACGGGCAGGAGTCTCAGCACCAACCGCATATTTCTGCTCAAACTCATCCCATGGATCAGGATTGATCTGTTTGTGACCAAGAGCAATACGCCTTGCATTCACATCAAACTTGAGCACCTTGACATCGAGGTCCTGATTCTTTTTAACCAACTCGCTTGGATGGCGAATTTTCTTTGTCCATGACAGGTCTGAAATATGCACAAGACCGTCAACACCCGGTTCAAGCTCGACAAAAACGCCGAAATCGGTAATATTACTGACCGTACCTTTGTGCAGTGATGCCTCTGTGTACTTTTCGGAAAGTGCAATCCATGGATCCTCATTCACCCGCTTCATGGAAAGAGAGAGCTTGGTATGATCCTTGTCGATATTGAGAATCACACACTCCACCTCCTGATTGAGACTGACAAACTGGCTCGGATGCTTGATATGCTGAGTCCAGCTCATTTCGGAAATATGAACAAGGCCTTCGATACCTTTCTCGATCTCGACAAATGCGCCGTAATCGGTAATCGATACAATGCGACCTCTGGCTTTTGAACCGACAGGATATTTAATTTCGATATTTTCCCATGGGTGAGCTTCAAGCTGCTTCATACCAAGAGAGACTCGCTTGGTATTCTCGTCAAAGCCGACAACAACAACCTTGATCGGCTGATCAAGATCAACAACTTCTGAAGGATGATTGATTCTGCCCCAGGTAATATCGGTGATATGAACAAGACCGTCAAGACCTCCGAGATCGACGAAAATACCGAAATCGGTAATATTCTTGACCGTACCTTCCAGCACCATACCAACCTTGATATTTGCAAGCATCTCTTCACGCCTTGCAGCATATGCCTCTTCAAGAATAACTTTATGGCTGACAACGATATTCTGGGTGACAGGATTGATTTTGACAACCCTGAAGTCCATTGTCTGTCCGACAAGAGCATCAAAGTCCCGTACAGGTTTGACATCAATCTGAGAACCGGGAAGAAACGCTTCGACACCGGACAGGGAAACCGTCATGCCACCTTTGACACGATTGATGATTTTGCCATTGATGATCGTATCATTTTCTATTGAATCATAGATCTTGTCCCAGATCCGCAACACATCAGCTTTCTTTTTCGATAGAATAAGCTGACCCATCTTGTCTTCGATGTTCTCAAGATAGACTTCAACTTCATCACCCACAGCGACATCGTCATCGTCACGGAATTCAAGCAGCGAGACAATACCTTCGGACTTGAAACCTACATCGATTGTAACATCCTTATTGGAAATCGATACAATGCGTCCCTTGACAATTTCATCTTCAGTGATCTCACACAGCGTGCTTGTGTAAAGCAGCTCCATCTGTTCCAGTTCCGCTGGCTCATAATGAGCAAAGTATTTAACTTTTTTTCTCGCGAGTCTTTCCTGGACTTTTTTCTCCAGTGTTAGTGTTTCTGCCATTAATTTTATCCTTCCTCTCTGATAATTTTCCGGATTGCCGCGAGAGATTACAGCAAGCGGATTTAGGTTAATAAAAAAACAGTCGTAACCACAGCAAGGTTTATCACCTTTTCTCTTTCAATATCTCCTCTGCCATCCGGCACACAATATCGGTCTGCGCATCGATCGTCAATGCTGATGTATCAAGCTCTCTGGCATCAGGATGTTTTTTAAGGGGGGCATGCTCCCTTTAGGCGTCAGCACGATCCCTGTCGAGAATCTCCTGCTCAAGCTCTTCAAGCCCGGGAAGTTCTGCGGTATCAGCGCTCTTTGCCGCAAGTTCCGCATAACGCCTCATGGCTCTCTGGCGGGCATCAGCAGTCAGAAACACTTTCAGTTCGGCTTCAGGAAAAACCACGGTGCCGATATCTCTTCCATCCATAACAACACCTCGACCGCGCCCCATGTCCTGCTGCATCTGTCGCATTGTATCGCGAACAGGTTTCAGAGAACTTATAAAACTGACTTCGCGACTGATCCGGTTCTCTCTGATGGCAAGCGTAACGTCACTACCGTCAAGCAGAATCCGGTCTCCGCTGAAACTCACTGAAATCCCTGCAAGAAGTTCTTCGACTTTTTCAGGGCAGGATCGTATCGTATCCATCATACCGGACTCAATGGCTTTAAGCGTTACCGAGCGGTACATGGCGCCAGTATCGATATAGGTATAACCCAACCGTTCAGCAACCTTGCGTGCAGTAGTGCTTTTGCCTGACGCCGCAGGTCCGTCTATGGCAATAATGATACGTTTTTCTCCGTTTCTCTGATTCAATTGTATTTTAATTTAGCCTGTAATTTTATAAAAAATATTTGCTTTTTCCAAACATATTGATTACATGTTGAAACCTTGTTTTGTAACCGGTATTTTCATCAACAGGTTTTTTACTCTGTCTCATGTCACTTCGCTGCGGTATTGTCGGCTTGCCGAATGTCGGGAAATCAACGCTCTTTAACGCCATCACAGCAAAACAGGCTGAAGCGGCCAACTATCCTTTCTGTACGATAGAACCAAACGTCGGGACGGTGCTTGTTCCCGATGAACGGATGCAGCAGATAGCGCTGGTGGTGAAAACACCAACACTTGTGCCGGCAACTCTTGAAATCGTAGACATTGCTGGTCTTGTTAAAGGCGCAAGCAAGGGAGAGGGCCTTGGAAACCAGTTTCTTTCGCATATTCGCGAGGTAGATGCAATTGTTCATGTGGTGCGCTGTTTCGATGACAGCAACATTATCCATGTTGAAGGGAAAATCAACCCTGCCGACGACATCGCCACCATTGAAACCGAGCTCATGCTGGCAGATCTTGACAGCATGGAAAAAAGAATAGAGCGACTGAAAAAAAATTCGCGAAAAGAAAAAGAGCTGATCCAGCTGGTCGATCTGGCAGAAAAGATCATCGCAGGACTTGCCAAAGGTATTCCTGCCCGCTCCGTGATCGAAACACCTGAAGAGCAGGAAACAGCAAAACAGTTCTTTCTGCTCACCTCAAAACCAATCCTTTTTGCTGCCAACGTGGCTGAAGAGGATCTGCTGAGCGGTAACGACTATACCAGAACAGTAGCAGAAATAGCTGCCGCAGCCGGTTCTAAAATGCTGATCATCAG
>JAAXUM010000063.1 GCA_013336025.1 Chlorobiaceae bacterium | reverse complement strand
ACATACACCCGTTTTCTTGCCTGTTGGAACGCAGGCCACAGTACGCAGCCTCACCCCCCACGACCTGCACGATATCGGATTTGAGATGATACTTGCCAATGCGTACCATCTCTATCTCAGGCCGGGAAATGAAATTCTCCGAAAAGCCGGCGGAGTACACCGGTTCATGAACTGGAACGGCCCGCTCCTCACCGACAGCGGAGGGTACCAGGTCTACTCGCTCTCTGATCTTCGAAAGATTACCGACGAAGGAGTGACCTTCCGCTCACATCTCGATGGATCAAAACTGCAGTTTACTCCTGAAAATGTTATTGACACCGAGCGCATTATCGGCAGTGATATCATGATGCCGCTTGACGAGTGCCCTCCGTCAACCGCTGATCGGAACTATGTGCAGAAATCAGGGGAACTCACCATCCGCTGGGCAGAACGGGCAAAAAAAAGGTTTCTCTCCACCTCCCCGTTCTACGGGCACAGCCAGTTTCTTTTCGGCATTACCCAGGGAGGCATTCATGCCGACCTTCGAACAATCTCGACGAACGCTCTGGTGGATCTTGATTTCGACGGCTATGCTATTGGCGGTATGGCTGTAGGAGAACCTGCCGAAGCGATGTACAGGGTGCTCGAACTTTCAGACACACTGCTGCCTGTGAGCAAACCCCGCTATCTCATGGGTGTGGGCACACCGGAAAACATTCTGAACGCCATTGAGCGAGGTATCGACATGTTTGACTGTGTCATCCCGACTCGTGAAGGACGTAATGGCAGAGTCTATACCCGCAACGGAACCATGAACCTGCGGGCAGCAAAATATGCCGAAGATTTCCGTCCTGTGGATGAAGGTTTTGATAACGAGGTGTGCAGGAATTTCTCCCGGGCTTATATCCGTCACCTTTTGAATGTCGGTGAAATTCTCGGACTGAAGCTCTGCACCATGCAGAACATCTCCTTCTACCTCTGGCTCACAACAACTGCCCGCGAACAGATTCAGAACGGCACTTTCACCGATTGGAAAAACGATTTTCTCAGCAGATTCAACAGCAATGAAAAAACATAACGTCTTCCTGCTAAGCCTCGGCTGCTCAAAAAACACTGTCGACTCCGAACGCCTCATGGCGCAGGCAGAGGCTTCCGGCATCATGTTTACCGAAGAAGCCGACCTTGCCGATACCATCATTATCAACACCTGCGGGTTTATCGAGGATGCGAAGGAAGAATCAATTGCTGAAATACTTGCCGCAGTTGAAAAAAAAACTCAAGGCATTGTTTCAGGCGTTTACGTAATGGGATGTCTCAGCGAACTCTATCGCACGGAAATGAGAGAAGAGCTTCCGGAGGTTGACGGATTTTTCGGCACCCGCGAGCTGCCGGCCCTGCTTCAGGCCATCGATGCTCAATACCGTGAAGAACTCTATGACCATAGAACACTCCTTACTCCACCGCATCTCTCCTATCTCAAAATTGCTGAAGGGTGCAATCGCTCATGCTCCTTCTGCTCTATCCCGAAAATCAGGGGACGATACAGGAGCCAGCCGATGGAGCAACTGCTTCGCGAAGCCGCCATTTTACAGAAAAAAGGGGTTCAGGAGCTCAATCTCATTGCGCAGGACACCAGCCTCTATGGCAGAGACATTTACGGCACCTCCATGCTCCGGGAGCTGCTTGTTCGATTATCCGATATGGATTTCCGCTGGATTCGTCTGCTTTACGCCTATCCACTCGATTTTCCGCTCGAAGTGATTACCACCATGAGCGAGCGAAAAAACATCTGCAACTACCTCGATCTTCCCCTGCAACATTGCAATGATCGAATTCTTCGATCCATGAACCGTGGAATCACAAAAACGGAAACCATCCATCTTATTGAAACGATCAGAGCGAAAAACCCGGACATCCGGCTTCGCACAACCATGCTTGTCGGGTTTCCGGGAGAAACCAGAGAGGAGTTCAATGAGCTCATGCAGTTTATCGAAGAGGTGCGCTTCGACAGGCTCGGCTGCTTCCCCTACTGCCATGAGGAACACGCCCCATCCTTCGCACTTGAAGATACCGCCAGTGCAGAAGAGAAGGCGGAGCGCAGAGCTGAAGTGATGGAACTTCAGGAAACCATTGCTGAAAAGAACAATCGAGCGTTCGAAGGAAAGGAACTCACCGTGCTCATCGACCAGATTGAGGGCGATATCGCTATTGCACGTACAGAATACGATGCCCCGGAAGTTGACAATGAATGTTATCTCACCACCGGCAGCTTCAAGCTCTCCCAAGGACAGTTCTGCACCGCACAAATCGAAGAGAGCTCCGCCTATGAACTGCACGGCACCATTACCGCTCTTGCAGAGAAAACCTGAGAAGCTCCAGACCCCGCAGTTGGATCCTGCCTGTTTTACAGGTTTTATAACTCCCGTAAAACCTGTAGAACTCCCTTGAGACAATTGCAAACTCAGCCCGATGGAAAAGAAAATCTGAACGGAAAATTTATTATTTTTACTTCAAAGGGTACAACCTGTCTTTGTGGTACTAATGCTCATCTTTTGTTACGATCATGCGCATTCACGACCTTGATCCTGAAAACAGGCCGCGGGAGCGGTTTTTGAAAACCGGACCTGCATCGCTCAGCCCGGCAGAACTCCTGGCGCTTGTCCTGCGTTCAGGAACCAGAAACAGCAATATTATTGATACCTGCAATGCGCTTATTGCCAGGTTCGGACTTGAAAAACTTGCTGACATACCGCTCAGCGAACTGCAGAAAATAAAGGGTATCGGACAGGCAAAGGCAATGCAGGTTATTGCGGTGTTCGAGCTGAACAAACGGATTCACTACAGCCGGAACCTCCAGAGAAAAGTACTCTCTGCACGGGATGTTTTTGAATACATGGCTGGAAGAATTCCCGATATAACCAAGGAACACCTTTTCGTGCTCCATCTGAACACGAAAAACCAGATTATCCGCAACGAACAGGTTACGGTTGGAACCCTTAACGCCTCACTTGCCCATCCCAGAGAGGTATTCAAATCAGCCATCAGAGAGTCAGCCCATGCCATTATTCTCGTGCACAACCACCCTTCAGGAGATGTTGAGCCAAGCAATGCCGACCGGCAGGTAACTGAAATCCTCAAGCAGGCAGGTTCCTTTCTCCAGATAGACCTTCTTGATCATGTCATCATAGGGGTTGATACCTGGTTCAGCTTTCGTGAGCACTCACTGCTCACCTGATCGGGGCACCAGTAATACGGGCAAAAGCACGCCCAGAGTATCATGGCAGATGGAGAACTGCCTGTACCGTTTCACTTGTCAATGATATTTTTTTCAACCTCGCGATGAGGAGCACGGTGCTTTTTTGAGAAATGGACGGATCTAACCCGCTGCAGCCACATCGAGAGGCTGTATTTCCGATGCACCGGTTACAGGAATCTCGCGAACATTTTTTGCCTGAAACCCTTTCTGGGTTTTTTCAAGCTCAAAGTCCACGTCGGCGTCCTGATTGAGAACCTTGAAACTCTGTTCACAGACAATGGCAGAAAAATGGACGAAAATATCCTCTCCGCCTTCAGGGTTCACAATAAAGCCATAGCCTTTTTTCCCGTCAAACCATTTAACCTTACTTCTTGCCATGACAAACACGGGGATTTATCATTAAAAGCAGGAGCAGAACAGCACTTGCCAATCTGCCGTTTTTTTTACTCTTTAATATACATGTTTTTTATCAGTTCATAGCGGCAAAGCCGGCAATCAGGAATACCGAACTCCATTTTATCCCTCTTAAACGAAAAAAAAAGCTTATTTATCGGATTTTCCCCTTAACCATCCGTGAAAAACAATGCAGCAGATTATCATGATCACCGGTGCCGGCAAAGGAATAGGTCGGGCCATAGCCCTTGCTTTCGCAAAAGCCGGAAAAGAACGGCACACATTTAAGCCGGTTCTCGTGCTCTCATCAAGAACAGAGAGCGATCTTCACTCTCTGGCTGATGAGTGCAAGACTCACGGAACCGAAACGTTATGCATACAGGCAGATATTGCCGTTACGGAAGAACGTGAAAAACTTCTCAACAAAACCCTTGACACGTACGGAACGATAGACTGCCTGATCAACAATGCGGGAGTAGGCAGGTTCAAACCTTTTGGAGAAATGACGGAGGAAGATTTTGACTATACCATTTCAACTAACCTGAAAGGCACATTTTTTCTCACCCAATCTGTATTTGCGGTGATGGAGAAAAACCGGTCCGGTCATATATTTTTTATAACCTCCATCGCGGCGGAAAAGGCATTCAAGAGCTCCACCATCTACTCCATGTCGAAATTCGGACAAAAAGGACTGCTTGAAGCCCTGAGGCTCTATGCCGCGGAATCCAACATCAGAATCACCAATGTCATGCCCGGAGCAGTTCTCACTCCTATGTGGGGAGAGGTGCCCGAAAAAATGCAAAATCTGATGCTGATGCCTGATGATATTGCCGATCCTGTTGTCAACGCCTATCTTCTTCCCTCAAGATCCGCAGTGGAAGAACTGGTAATCAGACCGATCGGCGGCGATATCAACGAGTAAAGAAAGAGCATGCTGTTCTGGGAAAGCATTGTTTTTTCCTGTACTTTTCAGTTCGTTATTGTTCACTGATAATTAGCAGAACAACCATCATGAGTTTGAAAGAAAAAATAGATCAGGATCTCAAAGACTCCCTTAAAAGCGGCAATAAGGAGCGTCTCAATGCTATCCGCTCCATTCGTGCAGCACTGCTTGAAAAAGAGGTATCCATTCGCGTTGGCGGTATAGCCGTTCTTACCGAAGAACAGGAAATCGAGGTTCTCGTGAGCCTTGCAAAAAAACGCAGGGATGCAATTGAGCAGTTCACTCTCGGCAACAGAACTGACCTTGCGGCAATAGAGCAACTTGAGCTGGCCGTCATTGAAGAATATCTGCCGGAACCGGTATCAGATGATGAAATAACTGAAATTATACGAGAAATTGTAGCCAGAACAGGAGCCTCATCCATGAAAGAGATGGGTCGCGTCATGGGTGAAGCCATGAAAGCCCTCAAAGGAAAGGCTGACGGTACCAAAGTTCAGCTCATTGTAAAATCGCTGCTCTCCCTTTAATCCCCATTGTTGTTGATCGACTATGCTTGACATTACCTATGTCCGACAAAACCCGGATGAAATAGCATCAATGCTGCGCAATCGCCAGCTTGCCTCTGAAGAACCCCGACTTCAGGAGCTCCTCGAATACGACAGAAAACGGAGGGAGCTTGTCCAGCGCTCCGATGAAATGAAAGCTCAGCGAAATAAGGTATCGAAGGAAATTGCTGACATTAAAAGAACCGGCCAGGGATCCGGCGAGGAACTTATCCGTCAGATGAAAGAGGTTTCCGATGAGATCACCACGATGGACGCAGCACTCACGAAGCTCGAAACCGACATCGAAGAGATACTGCTCTCTCTGCCAAACAGACTGCATGAATCCGTGCCTGCCGGCAAATGCGCTGAAGACAATGTGGTCTTCAAAGCACCTGTTTCCTATCTGCATCTGCTTGATTTTCCGATTAAAAACCATCTTGAACTGGGCAAATCACTTGGTATTCTTGATTTTGAACGCGGCGCAAAAATCACCGGAGCCGGCTTCCCTGTTTATATCGGAAAAGGTGCTCGACTTGAACGGGCTCTGATTAACTTCATGCTCGATTACCACACCGAACATCACGGATTCACTGAAGTGTTTCCTCCGTTTTTTGTTAATCAGGACTCATTGCGAGGTACCGGCCAATGGCCTAAATTCGCTGATCAGGTCTACCATATCGGAGAAGACAATCTCTATGCCATTCCTACCGCTGAAGTACCGGTCACAAACCTGCACCGCAATGAAATGATCGAAACTGAGCGGCTTCCCCTCTCCTATGTTGCATACTCCGCATGTTTCAGGCGCGAAGCCGGCAGCTACGGCAAGGATACCAGAGGCTTTTTACGGGTTCACCAGTTCAACAAGGTTGAAATGGTGAAGTTTACCCGCCCGGAAGAGTCCTATCAAGAGCTTGAAAAAATTCTCATGAGTGCCGAAGCAATTCTGCAGGCACTTATGATCCCTTATCGTGTTCTCCTGCTCTGCAGCGGCGACATCAGTGCCAATGCCACAAAATGCTACGATATCGAAGTATGGTCACCGGCAGAAGAAAAATATCTTGAGGCTTCGAGCTGCTCGAATTTCGAGGATTACCAGGCAAGACGCATGAACATCCGATTCAAGCCTGACAGTCGATCAAAACCGGAGTTTGTACATACGCTTAACGGATCAGGCCTTGCAACATCCCGACTGATGGTATCTCTTCTTGAACACTATCAGAACCGGGATGGCTCGATAACCATTCCGGAGGTATTGCGCCCCTACACAGGATTCACATCGATCGATCAGATAACATCCTGATCTTTTGTCGAAGCCCTATCATCCATGAATTCCCTGACCATGCGGCTGACCTTTTCGGTATCGATAAGAAAAGCGTCATGTCCGTATGGTTCTTCAAGGTAGATAATGCCTGAGGTTGGAATAAGCCTGGCAAGTTCCTCCTGCTCCTCCTTAGGATAAAGAACATCGGAGTTGATTGAAAGAATTGCAACAGGAATCCGCAGCGATCCGAGCACATCCTCATACGCCCCCCGTCCCCTTGCAACATCATGCGTATCCATTGCTCTGGTAAGGGTAATGTAGGTATTGGCGTCAAAGCGTGCCACCAGCTTCTCACCCTGATGGTGAAGGTAGTTTTCAACCTCAAAGGCAGCACTGCCGGCCTGACTGCGCCCGAACCGTGTCTGAAAATTCTCGAAGCTTCTATAGGAACACATGGCCATCATCCTTGCCGCAGCAAACCCTCTGGCGGGTGGAGCATCATCCTGATACCAGCCATCAAGCCAGTCCCGATCAGCATAGATTGCCTGACGCTGCGCTTCACTCTGCGCAATACACCATGCCGAATGACGCCCTGAAATACCCATGGGCATCATGGCCTTAACCATTTCGGGATAAAGAAAACCCCATTCAAGTACCTGCATGCCTCCAAGAGAGGCTCCGACAACAAGTTGAAGTTCTGCAATACCAAGCTCATCGATCAGACGATACTGAAGGTTCACCATATCACGAATGGTGATCAGAGGAAAATCCGAACCGTAACGGTGCCCGGTCAACGGGTTATGTGAAATTGGTCCGGTTGTGCCGTAACAGCTTCCGAGAACATTGCTGCAAATGATAAAATTCTTTTTTTCATCAAATGCACCACCTTCAGCAAACATACCCTTCCACCAGAAGTCGGCATCAGCAGAACCGGTCAGCGCATGACAGATCAGGATCACATTGTTTTTCGATGCATTCAGGGTTCCCCATGTACGATAGGCAATACGAACTTCCGGCAACAGCTCTCCCAGTTCAGTCTGAAAGGGCACACTGGAAGTAAAATAAAGTGTTTTATCAGAAATAAACTCTCTATAGTCTCTCATTCGGGTCAACCAATTTTTTTAAATGCTTGCTTAAAATCATCCTTGATATCCTCGATATGCTCTATCCCTACCGAAACGCGTACCATGTCACTGGTGACTCCGGCAGACTCCTGCTCTTCGGAACTGAGCTGCTGATGCGTTGTAGAGGCTGGATGAATGACAAGGGTTTTTGCATCACCGACATTTGCAAGATGACTTGCAAGCATGACACTCTCGATAAATCCCACAGCCTTCTCATAACCGCCCCTGATGCCAAAGGTGAGCACACAGCCAAAACCGTTCTGAAGATATTTTTTTGCCAGTTCACGGGTTTGATGCCCTTCAAGTCCGGGGTAATTCACCCAGGCAACAGAGGGTTGCTCTTCAAGCCAGCGGGCAAGTGCAAGGGTATTGTCGGCATGGCGCTGCACACGCAGCGAAAGTGTTTCAAGCCCCTGCAGAAGTAAAAATGAGTTAAAGGGACTGATTGCCGGCCCGATATCGCGCAGACCCTCAACCCTCGCCTTGATAATAAAGGCAAGAGAACCAAACGTCTCATAAAACTTCAGCCCGTGATACCCCTCCGAAGGCTCACTGAGCAACG
>JAAXUM010000299.1 GCA_013336025.1 Chlorobiaceae bacterium | reverse complement strand
CAAGATCGAGGAGTCACTTGCTGTAGATACACTGCTTGAGGGTCTGCAAGGAATTTTCAGTGAATCACAACGAGGTTTTGATCGAATCACGACCATCATAGGAAGCATGCGGAATTTCTCGTTCCGTCACGACATGCATGAACGGGTGCCTTTCTATATCAATACAGGGATTCGGGATACGCTCATCATTGCCCGTAACGAATATCTGTCAGTTGCTGATGTGATTACAAAACTTGAAGATCTGCCTCCGATTCCATGCAGTCCGGAGCAGATCAACCAGGTATTTCTCAATCTTATCGTTAACAGCGCTCATGCCATCAAGTCGCAGAAACGGTCTGAAAACGGCAAGATCACTATTTGCACATGGAACGACAGCAGCAATGTTTTTTGTTCTGTAACCGATGACGGGCCGGGTATTCCTTCTGAAATTCAGCGGCGTATTTTCGAGCCGTTTTTTACCACCAAGCAACCAGGAAAAGGTACCGGCCTCGGCCTGAGTATCTCCTATGATATTGTTGTTCACAAACACGGAGGAACCCTTGATGTTCATTGCCCGCCTGAGGGTGGTAGCGTTATTACCATTTCGCTTCCCCTGAGACAAATGAACGAAACGACACCATTGTGAAAAATATTGCTGTTTTTATGCTGATCGCAAAGAGTGCAGATCATTGCCAGGGATCTGCCGCGCGGTTATGGAGGTTGATTTGAGATACCGGGAGAAGTAATATCAATCAATGAGTGATATCGAACTGTTATACATTTGTCAAGTCAGCATGCTACAAGGAGTGTCTTCCTGTATTATGCTGACTTGACGGATGTGAGATACCTTAACAGGGCAGGAAAGTCCTATCTTGTTGTTGCATTATATTCAAGCTGGGGGGTTTGCGAGTAACGGCCAGCCTTAAGATCAGCCCTGACTATTTTCAGGAGAGCGTCCTTTGACAGCGTGTTTTTGCTTTTGCGAAGTTCTGTTGAGTAATAGTAGGTAAATGCTCCATGCCATGTTCCGTCAATAAGGGCGTCTGCGCTGGTTTCGGAAGCTTTACAGCCGGTCCACAGAATGTGTTTTCTTGTCAGGGCTTTTTCCTTCTTGAGTTCACCCAAACCGCGGAGAGTTCGTCCTTCAAGATCGAGAAATGCCTCAAGAGAGGGTGGGGGAAGGTAACGGGGTTTGCGTTGAAAAAGAAAATCAATGGCTTTCAGGCCGGTTCCGCTGTGGCAGGTATCAAGATATACCTCAAGGGTTACATGTTCAGGCAGAGTGAGAAAAAGGGAGTTGAGTTCGTCATCGGTAATGACATGATCCGGATGCCACTGGTCACCCTGCTGGGCAAGATCGTAGGGGCAGAAAGCCTCGTCTGACCTGTCCGGTTCATCTCCGTTTGCATCGGGCACCTGTGTTCCATGGCTTGAAAGGCTGAAAACAAGAGTATCGTATTTTCCTGCGATTGCCCCGTCAACCATTTTTCGCAACTCATTCATGATGGCTGCCTTGGTGGCTTGTGCATTCGTGAGTATCTTGATACTGTTTTTTGTGAAACCGAAATAATCCACAAGCAGACTTTTCATCTCATTGGCATCGTTAACACAGCCGTTGAGCGTTGCACTTGCGTAGTTTTTGAATTTATTTATTCCCACACATAATGCTTTTTTTGCCATAATGGATCTCCGTTTAAGATGTGTTGAAAACTTTGTAAGCGGGAAAAGACTCTATACGATATGCTCTGACTTGAAGTATAAATGTACAGGATTCAACCGTAAGAGCAAAAAATACTTCGCTTTTCAGGAAGAGCTGCGGGGAGTGAGAGTTGAATTCCGTATTTGACTCTGCTACCGGATCTTCTTCTGCACGCGGGATGAAATGATTCCTGCATTGTTAACGCTTTTTGCATTGCTATGTCAGATCCTGAAGCACTTTGAAAATATTTATGCCACAGACACCGTTGCTCATGGAAAACCTCTCCCTGCCTTGTCCATTTCTTAAGGATGTTGATCTGTCAGGAAAGGCCTATTATCAGATTGGCGGCAAAACACGTTTTTTTGCCATACCTGAAAGTGTTCGACAAATCGGAGATCTTTTGTGCTGGAACAGGATTCACAAGTTGCCGCTTGCATTGATGGGAATGGGAAGCAACACTCTTTTTTCCAGTGAACCCCTTGATGGTATTATCATATCACTGGAAAAGATGAACAGGATGTTCTGGATTTCTGAACATGAACTATTCTGTGAAGCCGGCGTGGAAAACAGTGCCATTTCAGAAGAACTTCTCGAAAAAGAGAGGGGAGGCGGGGAGTGGCTCTACCGTTTACCTGGGCAAATCGGGTCAACGGTGAGAATGAATGCACGGTGTTTCGGCGGGGAGATTGCCGATGTCACTTCGGGTATTATTACTGCATCGATCAGTGGAGCGCTCCGATGGTATAAGCCGGATGAGGTTTTTATAGGCTATAAAAACACCTCTCTCATGGATCGATCGGAAATTGTCATAGCCGTAGTGCTCTCTTTCAGCGCTAATAAAAAGCTCAACGAGATTCATGAACTGATGCAGAGTTTTGAAAATGAGCGGCTTCAAAAACATCATTTTGATTATCCGAGTTGCGGCTCAACTTTCAAGAATAATTATGAGGTCGGGCAATCAAGCGGGCGGATTTTTGAAGCGCTTGGTTTCAAGGGAGTGCGGGAGGGAGGCGCTCAGGTAAGTTCACACCATGCAAATTTCATCTATAATACCGGCGGGGCAACCTCCTCTGATGTGCTTCGACTTGCAGCGAAAATGAGAGCGGCGGCAGCAAGCGAAATACCGGCGAAACTTGATCTTGAGGTACAGTGCATTGGATTGCACCCGAAAAATCAGCTTGAAGCCTGTGGCGTTCCTTTTGCACCTGACAGGGTAAACGATGAGATGGGGTGGGCAGGTATGCTCTGGCTTCCGCATTACGAACGGGTAAAATCCGCTCTTTATGATCATCATCCTGAACTGCTTC
>JAAXUM010000062.1 GCA_013336025.1 Chlorobiaceae bacterium | reverse complement strand
TACTGGTAAGTTTCGGCGCAGGCTATACCTGGGGCGGCATCTATATAAAATGGCAATAACGACGGTTCACCGTATTTGTTAAAACACTGCATTCATGAAAGCATTTCTATTTCCAGGGCAGGGATCACAATATTGCGGCATGGGCAAGGATATTTTCGAAAATTACCCCACTGCACGCTCCATGATGGAAAAAGCCAACGATCTTCTCGGGTATTCCATCACCGACATCATGTTTTCGGGCAGTGAGGAAGAGCTTCGACAGACACAGTTTACCCAGCCCGCTATTTTCCTTCACAGCATTGCTGCCGCGTCACTGCTTGGGCGAAAGAACATTGCTATGACCGCAGGCCACAGCCTTGGCGAATACACCGCACTCTGCTTTGCCGGCGCTGTTACTTTTGACGACGCCATCCGCCTTGTTGCAAAACGTGGTGAACTGATGCAGCACGCAGGAGAAAAACATCCCGGCACCATGGCCGCAATAATCGGCATGCCGGACAGCGCTCTTGAGGATCTGCTGATTGAAGCCGGCACCGAAGGCATCGTGCAGGCAGCAAACTACAACTCGCCAGGCCAGATCGTTATTTCCGGCGATATTGCTGCAGTCAGAAAAGCCATCGCACTTGCACCATCGAAGGGCTCCAGAATGGCAAAAGAACTGATCGTATCAGGGGCCTTTCACTCCCCGCTTATGAAACCGGCTGAAACGGAACTTGCCGCCGCACTTGATCTGGTTGAAATAAGGAATGCGGAAATACCGGTATGCATGAACGCTGTAGCCTCCCCGGTCACCAATGCCGGCGAAATAAGAACCAATCTGATTTTACAGCTCACCAGCTCAGTACTATGGACCCAGTCAATTCAGGCAATGGCTTGCAGCGGCATTACTGAATTTATAGAAGTTGGCCCGCAAAAAGTACTGCAGGGCCTGATCAAACGAATAGATAAATCAGTGAAAACAGGAGGCATCGACACTGCTCAAGAGTTGCAGCAATGTCTGTGATTGTCCCCGAACAGCTCGTGAAACATCAACAGAACACTCATTATGCTTAAAGGAAAAATTGCCGTCATAACCGGTGCCGCAAGAGGAATAGGACAGGCTATCGCTTTTGATTTTGCCTCAAGAGGTGCTGATCTGGTCTTATGCGACATCAAAAAGGAATGGCTTCTCGAAACCGCCGAAGGGGTAGAAAAGCGAGGTCAAAAGGCATCATGCTTTGAGCTTGACGTTACCAGCACTGAGTCTGTCCAGGCCGTATTCAATGATATCACCACAGAGACCGGCAGAATTGATATCCTCGTCAACAATGCAGGCATTACCCGCGACGGACTGTTGATGAGAATGAGCGAGGATGATTGGGATGCTGTTCTTTCCGTTAACCTCAAAGGAACCTTTGCCTGTACAAAAGCCGTATCCCGCACGATGATGAAGCAGCGTTCAGGAGCAATCGTCAATATCGCTTCAGTTATAGGAATCATGGGCAATGCCGGGCAGGCCAACTATGCCGCCTCGAAAGGCGGCGTTATCTCCTTCACCAAATCCATTGCGAAGGAACTCGCCTCGCGCAATATACGAGTCAATGCCGTAGCGCCCGGCTTTATCTCCTCAAAAATGACCGACGCGCTTTCCGAAGAACTTCGCCGGAAAATGCTCGACGTCATTCCACTTGCCCGTTTCGGGCAACCTGAAGATGTCGCCAACGTCGTATCATTCCTTGCCAGCGACCAGTCAGCCTATATTACCGGGGTGGTCATCAACATCAGTGGCGGCATGGTCATGTGATTTGGGTAAGCCTTTTTTCTTTGTATATTATCGGACTTTTTTAATTTTTTTATTTAACTAACAACAAACTCATCCGGAGAAACAAACAATGACTGAAGCACAGATCAAAGATAAAGTATACGATATCATTGTGAGCAAAATGGGCGTAAACAAGGATCAGATTAAACCGGAATCGAAATTTTCCGATGATCTTGGCGCAGATTCACTCGATACCGTTGAACTGATCATGGAACTTGAAAACGAATTTGACGTACAGATTCCAGATGAAGACGCAGAAAAGATCAGCACGGTACAGCAGGCTATTGATTACATCGTAAAGAAGTAATTATATCCGGAAAGCATTATCCCCGGCAACCATTAAAACAGATCAGATGGGTCAAGAGCGCAAAAGAATAGTCATAACCGGAATAGGGGTACTCTCTCCTGTCGGCCTGAACAAAGAAGAGTTCTGGCAAGGACTTAAAGAGGGCAAGAGCGGTGCCGGGCCTATTACCTATTTCGACACGACTGATTTTCCAACAACTTTTGCGTGCCAGCTCAAGGATTTTTCTGTCACTGATTATCTTGACAAAAGAACCGCTGATCGCATGGACCCGTACTGTCAATATGGAGTTATTGCCGCAGATCAGGCACTGAAGGATTCAGGGCTTGATCTGACGGAAATAGATCCGCTCAGAATTGGCGTTGTCCATGGTTCCGGCATTGGCGGCCTGACTGTTTATGATCAGCAGTTCAGAAATTTTCTTGCAAAAGGCCCTCGACGGATCAGCCCCTTCTTTATTCCAATGCTTATCCCTGACATTGCGGCAGGACAGATTTCAATGCGGCACGGTCTTATGGGACCTAATCATGCAACGGCCTCTGCCTGTGCAACTTCCCTGCACGCAATAATTGATGCATGGATGATTCTTCAGCTTGGAATGGCAGACTTCATGATTTGCGGTGGTTCAGAAGCGCCGATAACCCCGATGAGCGTTGGAGGGTTCAATGCCGCCCGCGCACTATCAACAGCCAATGAAAATCCTGCAAAAGCATCACGACCTTATGATCGTGACAGGGACGGATTTGTCATGGGTGAAGGAGCCGGCTCACTTGTACTTGAAAGCCTCGAATCGGCAAGATCACGCGGTGCAACCATATACGGAGAACTGGTAGGCGTTGGCGCAACAGCAGATGCATACCACCTGACAGCACCCCATCCGGAAGGAGCGGGAGCAGTCAATGCGATGAAGATTGCACTCTCTATGGCAGGAATAAATCCCGATAAAATCGATTATATCAATACACACGGCACAGCCACACCTCTGGGTGATATGGCTGAAATTACCGCTATCAAAAAGGTGTTCGGTGATCATGCCTGGAAGCTCAGCATCAGTTCCACCAAATCCATGACAGGACATCTGCTTGGAGCCGCAGGTGTTGTTGAATCCATAGCCTGTCTGCTTGCCATGAAACACCAGACAATACCGCCAACCATCAACTGTGATAATCAGGATCCGGAGATCGATCTTGATGTAACTCCCAACACAGCAAAAGCAAAAACAATCGAATACGCACTGAACAATGGATTCGGTTTTGGCGGCCATAATGCGTCTCTTATATTCAGAAACGGTTCATCGCTTTCATAAACACTCCTTCTCCATGGAGCAATTCTGGCAAAAACTGACCTTGTTTGCCTTCAAGCGTTCTGATGATGCCGGGGAGCCCGTTTCCAAAAAAATCGTTCCGGAAAATTCAGTTATAACACTTACCCCTGCAACTGCCGATTTTCTTGAAACATTTGCAGGCAGCAAGGGAGGAAACCTGTTTCTCTACCAGACAGCCCTCACCCATCGATCGGTCGTCCATGACCACGAACATGCATCTCCTGCGGTTCAATCAAACCAGCGGCTTGAGTTTCTTGGAGACGCAGTCCTTGGTCTGCTGATTTCCGACTATCTTTTCAGAAATTTTCCCGACAGCAGAGAAGGAGAACTTTCAAGCAACAGGGCAAAAATAGTTAATCGAAAATCACTTGCAGGCTTTGCCCTGACCATCGGGCTCGGCAATCACCTTATTATCGGCGAATCAGCCGACCATAACAAGATCAGATCCAGTGAATCAGCACTCGCCGATGCATTTGAATCACTGATCGGTGCTATCTATCTCGACAAAGGACTTGATGCCGCATTTGACTTTGTCATGAAACAGATCACGGAACATGAGGATTTCAGGAACATCGTTGCCCGGGAGCATAATTATAAAAGCCGGTTGATCGAGTATACCCAATCGCACCACCTTCAGCCGCCATCCTATAACGTTATTGCTGAAGAGGGGGCTGAACATGAAAAAACATTTACCGTAGCGGTCTCTGTTGATGATCGACTGATCGGCCGTGGAACTGCCCCCCGTAAAAAAGATGCAGAACAGCTTGCAGCAAAAGAGGCCATTGAGTGGATCCTGACAAACGTTCACACCCCCTGATCCAACCCGCTGAACAAACAAAAAAAAGCGCGCCATCTTTTTTTTTCCCGATTATCTTGAGCATTTCTTTCCCGTCCTCTATATTGCTGTTCATTATATAAACCGCTCTACCTGACCAAAAGCCCTCGACAAGTTCAGCAGAGATCCAAAAAAATGAGAACAAATCAAGAAAGGCTCAATCACACCCCTCCACTTCATGACCATTTTATACCATGAGAGAAAAACTGATTTTTGATCTATCCAGAAACGGACGAAAAGGGTACAGCCTTTCCAAAAATGATCTTCCTGAAACATCTGTCGCCGACATTATTCCATCAAAGTTCCTCAGAGCCACTCCGGCAGAACTCCCGGAAGTTCCTGAAAGTGAAGTTGTACGACATTTTATCCGGCTGTCCAATATGAACTACCATGTGGATAAAAACATGTACCCCCTGGGAAGCTGTACCATGAAATACAACCCCAAGATAAATGACTACACCTGTGATCTTCCCGGCTTCAGCACACTCCATCCACTTCAGCCATCTGAAACCACGCAGGGCGCATTGCAGTTGATGTATGAACTCAGCGCCATGCTCAGCGAAATTGCCGGAATGGCTGCTGTAAGCCTTCAGCCTGCAGCAGGCGCTCACGGTGAACTGACCGGAATTCTGCTCATAAAAAAATACCATGAAGCTCAGGGAAAAGAGCGCAACAAACTGCTTGTTGTCGATTCAGCACACGGAACAAACCCGGCTTCGGCTGCAATCGCCGGATACGAAATCATCTCCGTCCGGAGCAATGCCGATGGACGAACAGATCTTGAAGATCTCAGGGCCAAGCTGCAAAGCGACGTTGCAGCACTCATGCTCACCAATCCAAATACCATCGGTCTGTTTGAGAAGGATATTCTTGCCATCGAGCAGATGGTTCATGAGAACGGCAGCCTGCTCTATATGGATGGCGCCAATATGAATGCACTTCTTGGCATAACACGCCCCGGCGATATGGGTTTTGATGTTGTTCACTACAACCTGCATAAAACATTTTCAGCTCCTCACGGAGGAGGCGGGCCAGGAAGCGGACCAATAGGGGTCAGTGCAAGGCTTGCCGATTAACTCCCGTTACCGCTCATAGAAAAACAGGAAACCGCAACAGGCAAGAAATACCGACTCAATTATGATCGCCCCGAAAGTATTGGCAGGATGATCTCCTTCTATGGTAACTTTGCTGTTCTCGTCAGAGCATATACCTATATCCGCATGCTTGGCCCCGACGGTCTTCGCAGGGTTTCGGAAAACGCCATCATCAATGCTAATTATCTGCTCAGCCTGCTTCTTGAGCACTACGACCTTCCGTATCCCAAACCTGTGATGCATGAATTCTGTCTATCTGGAGACCGGCAGAAAAAAGCCAATGGAGTCAAAACTCTTGATATGGCCAAACGTCTTCTCGACTATGGTTTTCATGCCCCGACCATTTACTTCCCGCTTATTGTCAGCGAGGCACTGATGATCGAACCAACAGAGACAGAAACCAAAGAGACGCTTGAGCGTTTTGCTGAAGCAATGATCGCGATCGCTGATGAAGCGAAAAATAACCCTTCGCTGGTTCAATCAGCTCCTGAAACAACACCGGTCAGACGACTTGATGAGGCCCAGGCATCACGGCAGTTGAATATATGCTGTTCCCTCTGACCCGTTATCGTTAAAACTTTATTACAAGAAGTACCCGGAATTAACATACTGTTTACCACAATGCATCCAAGTTGTCAGCAAATACTGTTATACTGTATAAAACACTCTGGATATGCCGTTGACACGTTCAAAAGTTCTCGTACTGAACAGCAGCTATGCGCCCTTAAGCATATGTGACGCACAGAAAGCAATCCTGATGCTTTTCTGCGGAAAAGCCGTGTCGGTAGCCAATCATCCCGAAAAAGTCATCTGCACGGTTTCCAGCAGCTTTCCCCTGCCGACGATTGTACGGCTCACATTTTTTGTCCGTGTACCCTTCAAAAAAATCATGCTGAACCGGAAAAACATTCTTCGGAGAGACAATTTTCAATGCCAGTACTGCGGGCGGACAGACCAGCCCATGACAATAGATCACATCCTGCCGCGATCGAAAGGCGGTGAAGATTCCTGGGAAAACCTTATTACCGCCTGTCCTGCATGCAACACAAAAAAAGGAGACCGAACCCTTGCCGATGCAGGGATGCAGACGAAAAAACAGCCAACCCGTCCAAACCATCTCCTGTTCCTGCAGCAATGGATAGCAACAGTCTATGATGAGTGGAAACCCTACCTTTTCATGAGTTGAATCACTTCTCTCCTGCTTTCTCTCCATGACATTGATGCACACATCTCTTCCCGACATTATTCTCCCTCAAAAAATCAGGGAATTTATCGAATGCGTACCGCAAACCTTCATTTCCACTGAAGAAAGAATGCGTTTCACCATTGAACTTGCCCGACTGAACACTATTGGAAAAACAGGAGGGCCCTTCGGAGCTGCTGTTTTCGAAAGCCATTCGGGCAAACTTGTTGCCGCAGGAGTTAATGTTGTTGTAAAAAACTCCTGCTCCCACGCACACGCTGAAATGGTTGCTCTCTTCCTCGCTCAACAGAAACTCTCTACCTACGACCTCGGAGGGAGCGCCCTCCCCTGTCATGAACTGGTCAGTTCATGCGAACCCTGTGCGATGTGTTTTGGAGCTCTCATCTGGTCGGGAGTAAAAAAACTTGTCTTTGGAGCATCTGGTAAAACTGCAGAAGCAGCAGGATTCGACGAAGGGCCAAAACCGCATCTGTGGATACGTGCATTAGAGCAACGAGGTATTGAGGTTACCGGCAATGTCTGCTCCAAGGAGGCAGACGCCGTACTTGACAACTATGTCGCATCGGGTGGATTGATCTACAATGCCGGAAAGAGAGCGTGATTCGATAACAAAAGCACCCCCCTTTCGGTTAAACAGGCATTGTACAGATTCATCTCTTTTTTTTGTATCCTTGAAGAAAACAGCTACGGGGAACAGCCCTGTCTTGCGATCAAAAGAGTCAAAAAGCAAACCGCAGAATGAACAGAACACCACTTCACACCATTATTGTCGCCAGCATCTTCCTTATCATCGCAGGATCTGTTTCCGCTGATGCCTTTGGAAAGTCAAAATCGAAATCAAAACCATCATTCAACAAATGGCAGGCACAGTCTGTTTTTTCCATCAGCGACTCGAAAATAGAAAAAACACTGAAGCAAATGACCCTTTCGGAAAAAATCGGTCAGATGATTATCGCCCAAACCGAAGCACGAACCGGAAGCAGTGCTGACAAAACAACTCAGCTGCTCGGCAGACTGATACAGGAGGGCAAAGTCGGAGGCATAATGTTTATGAAAGGCGACGCGTTCAGCGCGGCTCTGCTGGCTAACCAATTCCAGTCACTGGCCCCGCGACCACTGCTCATGAGCGCTGATATGGAAAGAGGCCTTGCCATGAGGCTCAGTGGAGCTACAGAATTCCCCCCTAATATGGCGCTTGCCGCCACAAAAGACACAAAACTTGCCTTTGAAATGGCAAAAGCCATCGCCAAAGAGGCCAGGACAGTGGGATTACACCAGAACTATGCGCCAACCGTTGACCTGAACAGCAATCCGGACAACCCCATCATCAATACCCGTTCTTTCAGCGATAATCCCTCGCTGGCCATTGCCATGTCAAACGCTGTCATCGAAGGTTTGCAAACAAACGGCATTGCCGCAACGGCAAAGCACTTTCCGGGTCATGGTGACGTCACCGTTGACAGCCACCTTTCACTGCCTGTACTGAATGCCGACCGTGCCCACCTTGATGCCTATGAACTCCAGCCATTCAAAGC
>JAAXUM010000298.1 GCA_013336025.1 Chlorobiaceae bacterium | reverse complement strand
AAGACAGGCTGCACCTGAACGTCAGCGCAAGCTGTGCGGCATGCCATGGCACCATAAAGTGGAAACCGGCAACCTTTGATCACAGAAAGTTGACGGCATCGTCAGGCAAAGAGTGCTTAAGCTGTCACAAGGCACAAAAGCCTCAAGACAGGCTGCACCTGAACGTCAGCGCAAGCTGTGCGGCATGCCATGGCACCATAAAGTGGAAACCGGCAACCTTTGATCACAGAAAGTTGACGGCATTATCAGGAAAAGAGTGCATAAGCTGCCACAGGGCGGATCAGCCGAATGACAACCTGCACAGCCAGTCAGTGGCAAGTTGCGGTACGTGCCACAGCACCGGCAGATGGGAACCCGCAACCTTCAATCACAGCAGGTACTTCAGTCTCGACGGTGACCACAGTGCGAGCTGCAAAACCTGCCATACCGATCCGGCCAATTATAAAAAATATACCTGTTACAACTGCCATGAGCATACGCTGTCCAATATAGCGGCTGAACACCGGGAGGAGGGAATCTCGAATTATCAGAACTGCGTTACATGCCATCGCAATGGCACTGAAGGCAGTTGGAGAGAAGATGATTAAGCTCTTTACATAGTGCATGCGTAGTCTTATATCCAGCAGGGAAGCATGCTTATATACTGTGTTTACGGTTGCAATCCGGGAAAAAGTGTATCAGGAGTTATCCTGCTCATTATCGGTTTTGAACTCTGAAGTAGTGTGAAACTCGATATCGGGGTAGTCTTCCTGTGCTGTTTTCAGCATCCATTCGCTTTCGGCAAGAAAAACCGGATGCTCCTCCCTGTCAAAAACAATCAGGTTGGATTTTCGGCGTAAAAACTCACCAAGTATCTCCTTCTTTCCGCTGGTGACCCAGAGTGCTTTCTTGTAGCGAAGGGGAGTGAATGCGCACAGTGCGCCATACTCGTGTTCGAGCCGGAATTTTATGACATCGAACTGAAGTTCACCTACGGTGCCGACAATTTTACGGTTTCCATGCTGCACAAAAAGCTGGGCAACTCCTTCTTCAGTGAGCTGGCGGATCCCCTTGTCAAGCTGTTTGGTTTTCATGGGATCGTGGTTTTCAAGCAGCTTGAAAATCTCGGGAGAAAAGCTCGGAATTCCCCGGAACTGCAGCTCTTCCCCTTCAGTGAGTGTATCCCCGATTTTCAGTGAGCCGTTATCGTAAAGGCCAATGACATCTCCAGGCCATGCGTCATCAATAATGCTTTTCTCATTGGCCATAAAATGAGTCGGGCTTGAGAACCTTATCTTTTTTTTCAGTCTGGTGTGATAGTAGAACTTGTTGCGTTCGAATCTGCCGGAACATATTTTGAAAAAAGCTGTTCTGTCGCGATGATTAGGGTCGAGGTTTGCATGGATTTTAAAGACAAATCCGCTCATGGTCTCTTCAGAAGCAAAGACTGTTCGCTCCCTTGCATCACGTTCATAGGGGCTGGGTGCAATGGCAAGAAACGTCTCAAGCAGCTCTTTGACTCCGAAATTATTGATGGCGCTACCAAAAAAAACCGGTGCAAGCAGGCCGTCGCGGTAAAGTTCCTTGTTGAATGGCTCATAAACTCCTTCAATCAGGGCAACATCTTCACGGAGTTTTTTGCAGAAGCTCTCCGGAATCCATTTTTCAAGCTCGGGATCCTGGGGACTCTGGATTTTCACAAGAGTTTCAGAAATTCTTGAAGAGTTTGCTTCAAAAAGATTTAATGCCGATGTATAGAGGTTGTAAACACCTTTGAATGTTTGACCCTGACTGATTGGCCAGCTTAGAGGTCGGGTACTGATCTGCAGTTTTTCCTCAAGTTCGTCAAGCAGTTCGATGGGAGCTTTGCCCTCCCGATCCATTTTATTGATAAAAATGATTACAGGAGTGTGGCGCATGCGGCATACGCTCATCAGTTTTTCCGTTTGTTCCTCAACCCCTTTGACGCAGTCAACCACAAGAATAACGCTGTCAACAGCCGTCAGGGTTCGATAGGTGTCTTCGGCAAAATCCTTGTGACCGGGAGTGTCGAGAATATTGATTCTCTTGCCTGCATACTCAAACCCCATGACTGATGTCGCAACGGATATGCCGCGCTGCTTTTCAATTTCCATAAAGTCGCTTGTGGCGGTTTTACGGATTTTATTGCTTTTTACCGCACCAGCTGTCTGGATGGCGCCGCCGAAAAGCAGAAATTTTTCTGTAAGCGTTGTTTTTCCGGCATCAGGATGGCTGATGATGGCAAATGTTCGTCGTTTTGAAATTTCTTTTTGTAAATCCATTGAATGTGAGCAGCTCCTGTTTCAGAGCACTCTGCCAAAAGCAGGATGTTCTGCGGATTATGGTGTCCTTGAAAGATATTTGAATAAGCTGAAACTTGTTCGGCTGTTACGGCTTCAGGCAGGATCTATTCTCTCCAGCTCATGGCTGCAAGCTTCTTTGCCAATTGGAAGTTCAGTGGCGAAAAGATACAAAGTAAGGCAGTAAAAAAAAATCTTTCATGAGAACCGGGCCCTTCATCATGAAATGATCTCATGAAACATTATTTTCAAAAGTTACCATACATCAATCATTTATCATTCATTAAAGGGAATAGTTCCTGTTTGCTGCTCTCTTTCGATTTGTCAGAAACGTTGAGCACTGGTTAGGAACGATTTCTTTAAAGAAATAACATAAGGGGGTTGCAGTGGGAAATCTTGAACGTATTCTGGATCAGGTGAGTGGTTATGTATGGGGAGTTCCCCTTCTTGTGCTGCTTTTCGGCACCCATCTTTTTCTGACATTCAGACTCGGGTTTATCCAGAAATACACCTTCAAGGCTATCCGAATCTCGCTGTCGAGAAACAAGGAGGGAGATGGGGAGATAAGCCAGTTCGGCGCTCTTGTTACGGCGCTTGCCGCGACTATCGGTACCGGTAATATTGTCGGAGTTGCAACGGCTGTTGCTGCTGGCGGGCCGGGAGCCGTACTCTGGATGTGGCTTACCGGGGTATTCGGTATTGCTACC
>JAAXUM010000297.1 GCA_013336025.1 Chlorobiaceae bacterium | reverse complement strand
CTGGAGAGGAATGACCGTCAGGAGAGGCGTAACCGGCGCTGCGGCATATGGAATATAGATAACATGGTCGGCAAGATTCGCGATCTCCTGGTCTCCCTCTGTGGCAATGGCAATAACCTTGCCTTTTCTGGTGCGAACCTCTTCGATGTTGCTGAGTATCTTGGTGTAGGTGCTGTCGCGCGTTGCAATAAAAATCACTGGCATATCCTTGTCGATCAGAGCGATCGGGCCATGCTTCATTTCGGCGGCAGGATAGCCTTCGGCATGGATGTAGGAGATCTCCTTGAGTTTCAATGCTCCCTCGAGGGCGACAGGAAAGTTGAAGCCCCGACCGAGGTAGAGAAAGTTGCGGGCATCCTTGTATACTTTGGCTATCGCATGAATTTCAGCATGCTCCCTGATTATCCGCGAGGCTTTTTGCGGCACCTCTGAAAGTTCTTTGAGATAGAGCGCTATTTCGTCGTCTTTGATGGTTCGCCCGATACTGAGCGCCAGCGCAAGCATGTAGAGTACAATGACCTGTGCCGTAAAGGCCTTGGTTGATGCGACTCCGATTTCAGGGCCTGCATGGGTGTACATTCCGCAGGTGGTTTCGCGGGCAATGGTGGAGCCTACCACATTGCAGATACCCATGACAAGCGCGCCTTTTTCCTTTGCCATTCGAAGCGCGGCAAGGGTATCTGCCGTCTCTCCTGACTGTGAAATCACCATCACCACATCGTCCGGCGAGATAATCGGCGTGCGGTACCTGAACTCTGACGCGTAGTCAACTTCAACCGGAATACGGGCAAACTCTTCAATGAGGTACTCTCCGATCAGCCCTGCATGCCAGCTTGTTCCGCAGGCACAGATAATGATTCGTTTCGCCTTGCGGAGCTGGTCGAGGTGATCCTTTACACCGCCGAGATGGAGCGTGTTGTCTTCGAGATGAATCCTGCCGCGCATGACATCCCGCATGACACTCGGCTGCTCAAAGATCTCCTTGAGCATGAAGTGCTCAAACCCGCCTTTTTCTATCTCTTCAAGCTTGAAATCGAGTTCGGTAACGTTTTTTTCGGCCTCTTCATTTTTTTCTGTTTTTATCGCGAACCCCGCCCGGTTAATGACCGCCATCTCTCCGTCTGCCAGATAAATAACCTTTTTGGTATACTCGATGATCGGAGCCGCATCGGAGGCTATAAAATATTCCTCTTCACCGATGCCGAGAACAAGCGGGCTTCCCATCCGGGCAACAATGAGGGTTTCCGGTTCGCGCGAGGAGATGACACAGATACCGTAAGCTCCATCGATATAGTGGAGCGCCTTTCGGACAACCGCTTCAAGGGTGAGATCGCGCTCTTCGCTCCAGATGCGATCGATGAGATGAACAAGCACTTCCGTGTCGGTATCGCTCAGAAAGAGATAGCCTTGCGAGCCAAGCTCCTGACGAAGCGCTGTATGGTTTTCGATAATGCCGTTGTGAATTACAGCAATATCTCCTGCGGCGTTGAGGTGCGGGTGGGCGTTGCGGTCACTGGGGTCGCCGTGGGTTGCCCAGCGGGTATGGCCGATGCCGATGGTTCCTCCTTTGAGGAGGTCGGGTGATTCGGCAATGGCCCGCTCAAGATTGCCGACGCTTCCTTTCTGTTTGATGACCGAAAGTTTTCCATTAAGCACCGCAACACCTGCGGAGTCATACCCGCGGTATTCAAGTCGTTTGAGACCGTTGAGCAGCACGGTTGCCGCATCCCTTTTGCCGATGTAACCAACAATTCCACACATAAGACTGTTTTCGGTTTTGTTTCATGCAACAAAACATCCGGGCGTTGCATGCTTGAGTATTTATTCTGTCTGCTGACTGCGAAGAGCGGCCGTAACGTCGGGCGGGCTTTGCTGCATGGCAAGCTTCATGGCCTGATGCAGCTTTTCGGCTTCAAGCGACACGGCCTGTTCGAAGGCATCAATGGAATCAAACTCTCCCTGGGGAAAGATCAGGCTCCGGCTGACATTGATAACAGCGCTTTGTTGTGCCTTGTCGCTACCGAAACGGACGGCTTCGTCAAGAGAGCCGCCCTGGGCGCCTACGCCGGGAATGAGGAAAAAAAGATCCGGAGCCGCTGCCCTCAGGGCTTCAAGTTGACCGTTTTTCGTGGCACCAACCACGATACCGGCGTTGCCGCCTCTGTTCCACTGATTGACTTTTTCGAGCACGGCGGCATAAAGCGGCCTGCCGTCGCTGAGTACCTGCTCTTCGAAATCCCGTGATCCCTGATTGGAGGTGAGACAGAGTACAAAAACCAGCTTCTCCCCGAAGCTGAAAAATGGTTCGAGAGAGTCGAAGCCCATGTAAGGAGCAACCGTGATCGCATCAAATGACCAGTGCTCAAAAAAAGCCTCGGCATATTTTTTACTGGTATTGCCGATATCTGCCCGCTTTGCGTCGGCAATGGTCATGCAGGCTTCTGGAATGTCGGCAAGGGTTTGCTCCATGTCTTTAAGGCCCTGAATACCCCGCGCCTCATAAAATGCCGTATTGATCTTATAGGCAACGGCTGCGTTTTTCGTGGCACGAATAATCGATCGGTTGAATTCAAGAACAGGGGAACCGGTTTGCTGAAAAATTCCGGGGATCTTTTGCGCGTCGCTGTCAAGCCCGACGCATAATTGAGAGTGCAGGAGGGAGATTCTGCTGTTTACTTTCTGTCGAACGGTACTCATGTTCTTTTCCTGATTTCTTGGAAGTGCATCCCGGATTCTGCTGTTCCGACCTTGCCGGAAATCGGATCGATCCGCTGCCCGGCTTTGAACGCTGATCTCCACGCTGCACAGGGAAGAGGTGATCTCCGCTGTTACAGCATGAAAACCCCTGAAAAAAGTGGTTTGAGAACAACCGGCAAACTGCCTGTCGAAACTTATAACCCGGCAATTGGATTATACTGTACTTCAATATACTAATATGTTTTTTACGATATGCTTCATTAAATGAAAGAATCCCGTAAATTAAGGGCTTGCAACAGAGGAGCCCCTCAGTTG
>JAAXUM010000296.1 GCA_013336025.1 Chlorobiaceae bacterium | reverse complement strand
GTCATGGGAATTATGCTGCCGGCAAGCCAAACCGGCAGATGGATCAAGGTGAGCACTCTGCCCCGATTCCATGACAAGACAGAAAAACCCTATCAGGTCTACACGACGTTTGTCGAAATCGCCTTGCCAACAGGATATGATTCCAAAAAAAATGCCGGCAAAAATCCGGGTCATGAATAACAACATGCACCTCTCTTTTACTCTACGTGTTTCCGGAATTGCAAAAAAGAGCCGGAACCACCACGCAATGACAAGCAAACAATACAGCACAATCGAAAACGACCCTGAAATTATCAATAGAAATTGACCTTCACAGACCTGTCGGAACATGCAGGAAAAGAGTATAATTTGCCTACATTTCATCGATAAAGGATAAAAAAGAGATAGACTTTTTTCCGAAATCAAAAAAACATGACTCGCCCGTTAACCGGGCAGCAAGATAACGTCACAACTTCTCAATCAATACGTTATGCTCCAACCTGATTTCCGCAAAACACTTCGAATCGCTCCAGCCATCCTGTTTTCATCACTCATCGTGATCATGCTCAGCTCTCTTTCTGCCTGTCGCCAAAACAGTGCAAACTCCCGCAAAGATCATATTGTAGCCGGAGTATCAGCCGACTTCGATTACCTTAACCCCCTTCTCATACAGCTTTCCCTCTCAAGGGAGGTTTGTTCGCTGATCTACCCGGCACTGGTCAAGGCTGAATACAACGAAAAAAAAGGAACCATTGACTATCTGCCATCTACAGCCGAACGCTGGGAATTCTCAACCGACGGCAAGACTGTGATCTTTCACCTCCGCCCTGATGCCGTTTGGGAAGATGGAAAAAAAGTAACATCACGCGATTTCAGGTTTTCTTATACCCTTTATAAAAACCCTGAAATTGCCAGCTCCCGCCAGCACTATCTCGATGATCTGCTCTTGCTTCCCGACGGAACTCCTGATATCCAAAAAAGTGTAGAAACACCTGACGACACAACACTGGTTCTTCATTTCAGAAAACCGATGGCTCCCGACATCGTGCTTGACCACTTCAACGATCTCATGCCCGTCGCCGAACATCTTTTCAGAACAGTTCCTCCTGGTGAAATCCGAAGCAGAGCTGCAGAACTTCCGATAACAGGAGCCGGACCGTTCAAGGTTAAAGAGTGGTCCCGTCAGCAGAAACTCGTACTGATTTCCAGTCCCACTGCTGTTCTTCCCCATCCTGCGGTATCCAAAACCATGACATTCCTTATTGTTCCTGAATATACCACCCGCCTTGCCATGCTCAAATCAGGACAGATAGACGCCATGATCTCTTCCGGCGGCATAAATCCGAGGGATGTCCCGGAACTCCTGAAAACAAATCCTGATATCACCATAAAACCGCTGAAAAACCGCTATTTCGACAGTGTCGTCTGGCTTGCTATCGATGGCGAAACTTACAGAAAAACAGGAACCATTGTACCAAACCGGTTATTCGGAAACAGGAAGGTTCGCCAGGCAATGACCTTTGCCATCGACCGTCAGGCCATTATTGACGGATTCATGGGGCCTGAACATGCCGCGATTGTCAACACGTCACTATCACCGGCTTATACAACGATCAGGGATACTGCAAGTGAGTCGTATGCCTTCAATCCTGAAAAGGCAAGAACTCTCCTTCACGAGGCAGGATGGGTCCAGGGCCCTGACGGTATTCTGCAAAAAAACGGGGTACGATTCTCTTTTGAACTTGCCGCACAGGTCGGCAATCCACGACGAAACTATGCGGCAACCATCATCCAGCAGAACCTGCGGGATGTCGGTATCGACTGCCGACTGAAGTTTGATGAAAGTCTTGTTTTTCTGAAAAGCCAGAATGAATTCCGCTATGATGCCGCACTTTCGGGGCTTGCGGCTGAAACTCTGCCGTTCCAGCTTGTCATCTGGGGTTCGGATTTCTCCTCAAGACCCTTCAATTCATCGGCCTTTCAAAACAGTGAACTTGATGCCGTTATTGCCGAACTGAGCCAACCGCTCGACCCTCAGAAAAAAAATCGGCTATGGAAAACCTATCAACAGATTCTGACAAAAGAACAACCACGATCATTTCTCTACTATTATGACGAACTTGAAGGCTTCAGTAAACGCCTCGAAAACGTCAAGGTGAACCTGATCGCAACGCTCTACAATGCTTACGACTGGAGGCTGAAAAACTGAGTATAACCGGAGATGGTTGCCTGTTTGCCGCTCTCTCCAATTTTGCTATATTCAACTACTTTTTTCAAAAGCAGTTATGACTCCAGTATCCATCTCATGAAACGATAATCTCTTATGCCTCGCTATACTCCGGAACAGCTCGCAAGAAGAAACGCATCGGTGTGGACAAAGGTCCAGGGAATTCTCGCTCCAATCCAGTTCGTGATGTTTCTTGCCGGCCTCACCGTCACGTTTCTGTACAAGCAGAACATCTGGATTGATGATTTTGCATGGATAACGTTTTTCGTATCCCTGAAAACCTTCATGCTCTTTCTGATATTTATTACCGGGGCGTTTTTTGAAAAAGAGGTGTTCGGCGCCTTTGCTTTTGCCCCCGAATTTTTCTGGGAAGATTTCGGCAGCGCAATTGCAATGATCGTACATATAACCTATTTCATTTTATTTTTCAGGGGCCTTGACGAAAACATTCTGATATGGACGGCACTTCTTGCCTATCTGAGTTATCTGATCAATGCCGCACAGTTTCTTATCCGATTGCTCCTTGAAAAACATCACGAAAAAAAAATCAAACAGCAGCAGCCAGGCTGACTGCCTGCAAGAAAGAGAGTAAAGCATGAAATCAAAAGCCATCGTTTTCAGCGGTTTGAGGGAGATCATCTTGCGGGATGTTACCCTCAAACCGCTCTCTTCAACTGACATCCTTGTTGAAACCTACTGGTCATCGATCAGTACCGGTCTCCCAATTACTATTGCCCTGTCGTTGCTTATCACAGATAATACTATTTATGCCGGCACCAGTTCTGCTGGGGCGTGGAAACGCTCATTGTCAGGATTGATT
>JAAXUM010000295.1 GCA_013336025.1 Chlorobiaceae bacterium | reverse complement strand
TGTTGCGGCAGGCATGAACCCCGGCTGGTTAGAACCTATTGCCCTGATCCATACCTTTCTGGCCTATATGCTTGTCGGGTTTGTGATCATGCATGTCTATATGACCACAACCGGCCATACCCCGACCTCCAACATCAAGGCAATGATCACTGGATGGGAAGAGGTTGAAGAGTGAAACAGTAAGCGATTACGTATATGCGTTGTGTCCATTAACCATGCATTTCTCACCAATAACATGCAATGGAGGTATTCCATGAAAAAAACGATTTCAATGCTGGCCACAGCAGGCATGATCATTGCCGGTGCCTCGTTACAACCAGCCTGTGCGGCAGGGTTTGATCTGAAACTTCCGGATCTGTCGGGATTTATCCTCAATGGAGGGAATGAGGAGGAGACAACTGTTGCAGATTCCGCTCAAAACAGTTCTGCTGGAGAATCCGAAGGACCTGCACCTAATTCAGGCGACGGTATTCCAGACGGAAGCGGCATGATCTCACCCAAGGGACCGAAAAAGTAACTCGAAGCTCTGCCTCTGCTTCTGCGTTTGCGTCAATATCTGAAGGTCGCCCATGCCCTAACCATGGATGACGACCTTCAGGTTCGCTCATGATGATAACCTTCACGCTCTCCTGATGGATATGGACGGCACCCCTTAAGCTGACCATGTTGCCATGTTTTCTTGAGCATACTGAGTCCCCGGAAAAAATCAAACACTTCTGTTCCCTGCATAGTAACCCTGCAATTCCTCTATTGCACATCTCCGGGATATCTGAACAGTCCGGTATTGCATTCCGAACAACTCTTTTCTGTTTACGGATTGAAGGAAGTCATAAAATACAGCTACATTGCAATACAGGATACTACCCTGAAAAAGTAGCTATAATCCCGGTATTGTACGTCGACTGCGGATCCATAGACGTTATGAGTACAGCAATTGTCCTGCAATCATCAGGAGAAAATCGCGCGTCAGTCGCCTTACCGTTTTTTCCTGATGCAGGGCAGAAAACATGCTCAAAGCGTCATCATTCTTTTTCCTTAAACTTTCTTTTTAAAAGCAACAAAAGGAGGAGATCATTATGGCATTAAATCTTTTGGAACTCGTCACCAGAGAACTCTCCGGTGATAACACCGCAAAAATCGCAGCCTTGTCTGGCGAAAGCACTTCCAGCGTCACCGGCAGTATCAGCGCTGCGTCAGCGACGATCATGGGCGGCCTCATGAACAAAGCGAGCACGGCAGACGGGGCTATGGAAATTTTAACCCGCATTACAAACAGCGGTTACAACGGGAATTTTTTAAGCCGATTCGAAGAAATGCTTTCCGGTAAACGTGGAAGCCGGACGCTGCTTGATTCCGGAAAAGAACTGCTTACCTTCCTCTTCGGCAGCAAACTTGATGAACTGGATAAAGTATTTTCCGCCGCAACCGGTCGGGCAAAAGGTTCTTCATCGTCACTGCTCGCCATCATCGCCCCGGTTGTCATGAGTATACTCGGCAAGAAGGTTGACTCTGACAATCTTGACTCTGCCGGCCTGATGAATCTTCTGAACTCCCAGAAAAGTTTTGTTCAGAGTGCAGCACCGTCAAGACTTTCCGGAGTGCTCGGTCTCCTGAGCCTCTCCCAGCTTGGAGGCCTGCCGCCATCCTCACCTACAGGAATTCCCGGCAACATCCCGTCATTCATCAAAGGGCTCTGGCCATTTTTCGTTATCCTGGCAGCACTCTTTCTTTTGATGAAAACCTGTACATCTCCTTCCGGACAGCATACGCCTCCGGCAACAGAAGCCGTTGTGACAGATACGGTAAAGGCTCCTGATGCGGCCCTTGCATCCCTTCCGGCCGACACGTCAGCCGTAACCAGCGACTCTCTTGGAGCATTCGGAGAATATGCCCTCCCCAACGGCGTGAAACTGAACATCCCGGAGCTCGGTATCGAAAGAAAACTGATCGCTTTTATCCAGGACGCGACCAAACCTGCCGACAAGGAAACCTGGTTCTCGTTCGACCGCCTGGTTTTCGATACCGGCAAGTCAACGCTCATGGCGACTTCACAGGAACAGCTCAACAACATTGGCGAAATTCTCAAAGCCTTTCCTGCTGTAGAACTGAAAATCGGCGGCTATACCGATAACGTCGGCGACCCGCTGGCCAACAAAAAACTCTCGCAGGCCAGAGCTGAAACGGTCATGGCAGAACTGGTTAAACTCGGCATCGACAAAACAAGGCTTGCTGCCGAAGGATACGGCATCGAGCACCCGGTAGCCGACAATGCAACCGAAGAAGGCAGACAGCAGAACAGAAGAGTCGATTGCAGAGTCTCGAAAAAATAAACGCAATCAACTAATTGACATAAGCAAAAAGTCTGCCCGCAAAGGCAGCCTTTTTGCTGCGAACTTTTTGATTTTTCACCCCCTCAATGCAGAACAGTTATGTTCGCCTTGCTGAATCACTCAGCAAGAGTCATCCTCTCTTTAAGATTTCAACAGGAATGGTGACGGTTGACAAGGAGCAAACCGCTTCTCGTGAAACAATCGGCCATTCTTTCGGGAGGCTTGTAGCGACAACCCGATGGTCTGCGCATGGATCTGCTGTGCGCGTCGAAACCGGCCAACTTGACAGCATCTTCTTTCCAGCGGATTTCATCTCAAATAAACCGCTAAACCCCCGTTCTTCAACTTCCCCGGCATGCTCACAGCTCAATCTCCATCGTCGATATTCTGACTTTTAAGTCTACGGATCAAAGACTCCATGCATACCATGCATGTACACGAGTCCTTTTTGTTTTTGCGTTCTAAGGTGGCACTGGTCAATCTGTTACTCGATTTCTTCGAAACGTGACTTTATAAATTAAATCTCTTTTGAAACCAATTGGCATATAGTGTTGGTTATATATAATTATAGAAGAATTCAGTCTTATCCTCCGAAATGTTCGGATACTCCAATAACATCTTTTGAAACAATATCACTATGAAACCTATAACAAAAAAACGCTTTAACCGGTTCGGGATAGCGTTGCTGCTTGCAGGACTCTGTATGG
>JAAXUM010000294.1 GCA_013336025.1 Chlorobiaceae bacterium | reverse complement strand
GTGAGAATCAAGGCTGCCGTTCCGACTGCAATGCCTATAACCGAAGCCAGAACAATAAACGTCGGCTTTGAACCGGAACGCTGTCTGAATGCAAAACGTCTGGCAATAAAAAAAGCGGCCCTCATATTGTTTTTTTCTCCTGATCAAGAGATGAAAATGCGATAACCATGTTTCTTCCGGCAGCTTTTGCATGATAGAGCGCACGATCGGCATTGTTGATAAGAGTATACCAGTCTGCGGCATCGTCAGGAAACGTTGCTATGCCGATACTGACGGTCAAACGGCCTGACGGCTGATGTTTTTCATGAGGTATCGGTTCTGCACAAATAACCATGCGCAACCGTTCGGCAATAGTGCTTGCGGTCTCGTGTGAGGTTTTGGGAAAAAGAACGGCAAACTCTTCGCCGCCGAACCGTGAGGGAACATCAGAACCACGGCACTGGCTGACGATAACATCGGCCAGACGTCCGAGTACCTGATCTCCGGCTATATGACCATTGGCGTCATTGTACTGTTTGAAATGATCGATGTCAATCATGGCAAGAGAGACCTTGTCGCCAAAACGCTTTGCTCTTTCAACATCAATAATGAGATGCTCCTTGAAATACCTGTAGTTGTACAGCGTGGTTTTTTCATCGCGAATGAACAGCTCGTCAAGTTTTTTGCTTTTTACCGTCACATCTTCGCAAAGGGAGACAAGCGTTTCAGTTATCTGGCCTATCTCAAAGGAGTGCGGCATAAACTTGATATCCTTTTTAATCTTCTCGGCAATTTCCTGAATACTCTCAGGGATATTCTTGTTGAACGCTGCAAGTCTTCCGGAAAGCTTGAAAAGCGGTGCAGACTGAACCCTGTATTGATGGATGAGCAATAAACCTTCCCATAAGCACAACGCAATCAGCACGACAAACGAAATAAAGAGAAACAGATTATTGGCAAAAACGAAATACTCCCTTTTTTCACGAACGGCCTCTTTTGTTTTGTTGATCATATTATCCAGCTCCAGTCGGAACAGGATGATATTCTTCCGTCCAAGAAGCTGATCCCCTTTCAGCTTTCCTGAAAGTGTCGCACGAATATCTTCGGCCCCGGCTTTGCCGGCGTTATCGGCAGCCTTTATCATCATAAACCGAACAATCTGCAAATTCTCTTCGCTCCTCGTCTTCAGTGACTGTATTGTCGAATCCCTGTCTGATCGCAGGGGATTTTCCGAAAGCTGACCCTTGAGATCCAGGAGATCAAAACAGAGAGCCTCTCTTGTCTTCAGGTTTTCCAGCAGCGTTTGGCGCCAGATCATAAAAAAAGCCGTGCTCGCAACAAGCAGCACGGTAATAAATCCTGCTGTCAGAAAAACAGGCAGGAGCAGGCGTAACGTATTTCTGTGTTTATTTTTCACCTGCTTCATTTCAGAATAATTGTTCTCGGCGGTTGACGGAAAGGAGCAAGATAACTTCGTTCAAAACTTTTCTGCCCCTCTCTCGACAGCCAGGAGCCGAATCCCGCGGCAAGATCACTGTCCTGAAAATAGATATAGTTAACAATAACGCCGAGAGGATAGCTGCCATTGTAGATGTTCTGCTGTGAAGGCAGTTCCGGCCGGGCGCCATCCGGATTCGAAGAGATGGCAAGCACCTTTATTTTTTGCATTGCCTCATCATTCAGCGAAAGCGTTCTGAAGGATGAAAGAAAAAGAAGCCCTACAGCATCAGGATCATCGGAAATCCTCTGAACAAGCTCCCGTTCATCCTTGCTCTGCCATGCAGAGAGCGCTTCATGATCAATATGAAACAGTTTACGAACGGCCATCAGCAGACGATAATCGTTTCCGGCTATCCATGGCGAAAACACGCCTCCCCGAGCTTGTGAAATCTTCACATCGCTCTCCCGCTTTGCATAGAGACGTGAAAGCTCGCCAACCGAAAGCCTGGCAAGCGGATTCCGATGATTGACAATACAGATCACGGCATCACGGGCAACAGGCTCCTTGCGTATCCTTCGCCCGAATCTCGTGAAAAGCGAATCCTCCCGGGCACTCATTTCACCCGTGACAAGGGCGGCATCGGACTCGTTCTGAAGAAGTCGCAGAAGGGTTTTCGAAGAAACATCTGCCGTCACCTGCACCTGAGCATCGGGATAGTGCGCGATGAAAACCTGCGCCTGGCGGTTGGCAATAGCATAAAGCGGCGAATCGACCGAAACGAAAAGCTGACCTGCTGTTGGTGACTGCTCCCTGGAGGAAGTCGGTTCAGTAGTGCCCCTGAAAAAAAAGAAATAGAGTGGCAAAGCAAAGAGCAGCAAAAGCGCAATAGCCGCCGCCACACGTTTACTGCGTAAAAAGGTGTCAGGCCTCATGGTCCGATGCAGCATAACGGTTTGTCAGAAATAATGAGTAAAAAAAACGATTGATGGCAACACACCATAAGAAGTTATGGAATATAAAATTTCAACGATTACTTTCTCTCCAGGTTACCGTTCTGTAAAAAAATAATCACAGCGCTTGAAAATTATATGAAATAATATAATTTATGCGTTTTATTGGATATTTATTCATGGAAAGCCGGCGACAATGAATACGGTAACAGCAATAAACAGCAAGTCGTTCTGTGATTCTGCAACATTCGGCTTTTGCACTGCACCACTGAATTTATTTTCGTAATCGGTTAATGACAGATAATAACGCACCTATGGCAGGTTCAGAAAAAATAAACGTTTCGGTTATCGGAGCATCCGGCTATTCAGGTGCTGAACTGACAAGGCTGCTGTTGCGCCATCCGCAAGTCGAACTTGCAAATCTTTATGCTTTTTCACAGGCAGGCAACCGGTTTTCGGAACTCTACCCCGCCATCACCTGTGACAAAACGCTGCAAAGCTACAACGGCCAGCATGAAAGTGATCTCTACTTTCTTGCGCTGCCTCATGGAGAGGCACTCAAACTCCTCCCGCCTCTTGCGGAAGCAGGAAAAGCCGTTATAGATCTTTTCTGCTTGTAAAAGGACTCATGCTCAAGGGTGCTCCGGAGTCTGAAATCGCCGGAAAG
>JAAXUM010000293.1 GCA_013336025.1 Chlorobiaceae bacterium | reverse complement strand
CAAAAGTCCTGTAGAGTTTTTTGTTATTGTCCTACTGACCGTTCTTTTCGGGTTGGGTACCTACTATAAAATCCAGCCTTTTTCATCGATTCTTGAATTTGGCAAGAGTGTCTCCAAAACACTCGCTCCACAGGGTGTAAAACAACCGGGAATGGATCAGGGGGCTGGCGGTGCGGTTAAAGGATCAAAAGAGTAGGCTGGACGCTTCATGTTTTTATCAAGCCCGTGACCGGATTTGGATGGAGCCCGATTTCGTTGCCTGATGGCAGGATTTGTTTTTTAAGTTTTAAGGGGACGAAAAAATTTATTCCATTGAACTTACCCTGACTGAGACGCTCAGTTTTTCCTCGCCGTTGCCTTTAGAGGTGCCTCTGACCGGCGGGATGTCGGAGTAGTCTCTCCCCGAACCTATTTTAATGTATCGTTCATCAACAAAGAGTGTTTTGTGGGTCGGGTCGAAACCGACCCATCCCTGTTCTTTGCCGCAGTATACTTCGCACCAGGCATGGCTTGCCTCGTCGCGACCATCAGGCGTACTGCCTCCATAGAGGTAGCCGCTGACATATCTGGCAGGATGACCCAGATAGCGGCAGGCCGCGATCATGATATGGGCAAAATCCTGGCATACTCCGCGTCCGAGTGCCATGACAACGGCACTCGTGCTGTGTACATCGGTGACCCCGGGTTCATAGACAAACGAGTCGTTGATGGTTTTGCAGATAGTCGTGGCAAGTTCATAAGCTGGAATGTCGGAAGGGAACTGTATGGTAAAGTCACGAATTGCCGTGTCAAAATGCACAAACCTGCTCTCTGCTTTAAAGTCCATGAGATAAATGAACTCGTCATGGGTGGAATCCGAACGTCCGGTACCGGTTTCCACGACAGAGGAAGTTGTTATTCTGACTTTTTTATGACTTTGCAGAATATTGAAATGGTGAACTCTGTTACCATAAAAATCGGTGTATTCAAATATCTGAGCCGGAGGATCGACAGTGAGAGCAAAGCTTACACATCGTTGCGGCGAGGTCTCTTTGTTGTCCGGATGTAGTCTGACTTCAGTGGCTGTTTCGTATATCGGGTTATCGTACTCGAAAATGGTAGTGTGTTCAACCTTGAGAATCATTGTTTTTCTTGTTCTATGGGGTGCAGGTGTTGTTTCGCCTGCATCTGCCCGGCTTCAAAGGTTACTACTATTGTTGTTGCTGCTGTTGCTGCGCCTGGCTCCAGTTTGCTCTTCCCCCGGCAACTCCGGTAAAGGGCAGAGCCTCTTCGATATCCGGCGGCTCAATTTCGGGAGTATGATAGGCAAAGTAAATAAGGTGGACCTGTTCTCCAACCTTTACCAGTCGTTGTTCGAGATCTTCGAGGTAGCGGTGAACCCCTTGATCGTAAATTTCCTCTATAGTGGTGTAACTGAGTTCCGCTTCGAGTTTACCGATCAGGCGGTCGGCATTGTTGTTGAACCGGTGTCGTGTACTTCCTGAAAGACGCGACAAGGCATCTTCAGCAGCACAGACTGAAAAGTTGAGGCTTCGGGGAAATGTTCTGTCGAGAATCAGAAAGCGAAGGATATTGTCAGGATCTATTTTTGAAAGATAGATTTTCCTGAACGCCTCAAGGGCACTGCAGCTTTTCAGGAGAGCCATCCATTGAATAATATCAACCGATCCCTCAACAGGGTCGCTCGAATCCTGATATTCAGGGAGCAGCATGTGATATTTTACATCAATCAGCCGGGCAATGTTGTCGGCCCTCTCAAGGTATTTGCCTATCTGCACAAAGTCCCATCCCTCATTGCGTGAAAAGGTGTTATCAGTGATGCCCTGAAAAAGATGGGATGCGTTTTTTATCTCTTTGTAAAAACTGTATGGGTCGTTATGCACAAACATCGGCGTGGAGTTCTGCAGAAAGTGGTAGAGGTTGTTGACCTGTTCCCACATTTCACTCGAAATGGTTTCAATGATGCTTCTTGCATTTTCCCGTGCAAGGCTCACACATGAACTGATGGAGTTCGGATTGCTTTTGTTGAATACAAGATAATCGGTTACGGTGTGTGCATTGTATTCGGAGTAGATCTCGTTGAACTTCTCCCTGTCACTGGTGACGAGAATGAGCGCTACCCAGTAATTGGGGTTTTCAACCGCAGTAATCTGGTTGAGATCGAGCAGCAGGTTGAAATTGACATCGAGAAACCTTGCAGTATTCTCCGCCCGTTCAAAGTAACGGCTCATCCAGAAAAGTGATTCGGCAACACGGCTTAACATATTGATCAGATGTTTCGGTTTATTCGTCAACAACCCAGGTGTCCTTGCTCCCGCCGCCCTGCGATGAGTTCACAACAAGCGAGCCTCGCTTCAGCGCAACCCTGGTAAGACCTCCTGGCACAATAGTAGTGGTTTTCCCGCTCAGCACATATGGCCTCAGATCAATATGACAGCCGCACAGATCAGTATCGTTATAAAAGCTTGGATGCCTCGATAGCGATATGGTTGGTTGTGCAATGTAGTTGCGCGGGTTTGAAACAATAAGTTCAGCGAATTTTTCCTGCTGTTCTGCGTTTGATTCAGGGCCGATAAGCATTCCGTAACCTCCGGATTCGTTGGCAGCCTTTACCACCAGTGAGCCGAGGTTTGCAAGAATGTATTTCAGATCGGACGGGTTGCTTGCCAGCCAGGTTGGGACATTCTGCAGAATCGGGTCTTCACCAAGATAGTATTTGATCATTTTCGGTACAAAGCTGTAAATCACCTTGTCGTCGGCTACACCGGTCCCGATAGCATTGGCAAGGGCGACATTGCCTTTGCGATAGGCATTGATGAGGCCGGCGACACCGAGTTTCGAGTCGGGTCGGAAAACGAGGGGATCAAGGAACGCGTCATCAACTCTGCGGTAAATCACATCAACCCGTTCAAGGCCCCGGGATGTTCTTGTGTATACCTTATTGTTGTTTACCACGAGATCTCTTCCTTCAGTCAGCTCAATACCCATCTGCCGGGCCAGAC
>JAAXUM010000292.1 GCA_013336025.1 Chlorobiaceae bacterium | reverse complement strand
GGAGTGTCGTTGACGCTGCTGATCTCCTCAATGACCACCTCTTTCTCATTTTCGATCTCTTCAGGAGGAAAAACCGGGTCACAGACAAGGTCGGAGAGAAGGTCGAACGATGGTTCGAGATGCTCAGGCAGGCATCGCAGGTAAATGCAGGTCTGTTCCTTGGTGGTGAAGGCGTCGAGGTAGCCGCCGTGTTTTTCAATGTTTCTGGCGATATCGATGTATGTGCGCCGCCTTGTACCTTTAAAGAGCGCGTGTTCAATGAAATGCGCCAGTCCCGGAGAGTCGCCGGGGTCGTCGCGCGAACCGGCATCTATCTGGATGCCGAGTGTAACACTTTTTATCGAGGGGACAGCATCCGTGATGATCCTCAATCCGTTAGTCAGGACTCCTTGATGAACTGAAGCTTCTGAAAAGGACGATGGCTGACGGCGGGAAGTTTCTTTCGTCATTACTGAATAATTTTCTGATGCTTGTGACAGGAATTGAATGCAATGTAGTTTTAATTCTTATTTTTATGAACAGTGAAGACTTTGCCGTTGTTTATTCTCTGGTGCCTGGATAATTTTTTATTCGGGTATTTTGTCTGAAATTCAGAAAAACACTGTTCTACCCGGAGTTTTCAGCGGGTAATGCACGGGAATAAACAGACGGAATTATAGCGGCGTTTAATGCTCAACTCATCGATTGTCATAACCGGAGCTACCGGATATATAGGTTCCCAGATCGTTCTTGCGCTGCTTTCACGGTTTTCAGGTGAGATCCGTTGCAAGGTGATTGCCCGGAAGAGCTCGGACTGCTCTTTTCTTGAGGGGTTGCCGGTTGATATTGTCAGGGCTGACATTCTTGATTCTCTTGCCCTGATCGATGCAGTCAGGGGAGCCGATACAGTATTTCATTGCGCAGGGCTTATCTCCTATACAAGGAATTCCCGCAACGCACTCTATGAAGCGAACGTTATCGGGACAAGGAATGTGGTCAACGCCGCTCTTTATAATAATGTCCGAAGGCTCGTCATGACCAGTTCCATTGCTGCAGTCGGCGTTTCCGAGGATGGTTCTCCGGCCATTGAATCGACCTCTTTTCAGGAGTGGCAACGCAGGAACGGTTATATGGAGGCCAAGCATCTGGCTGAGCTTGAGGGGTTGCGGGGCGTCGCAGAAGGCCTTGATGTTGTACTGGTCAATCCCGGTGTCGTGATTGGCATAGACCACGAAAACCCTGCTTCAGTCAGCTCCTCGAACGATGTGCTGCGTCTCATTTATCAGGGAAAACTGCCGCTTTTTCCTTCGGGAGGCACCGGTTTTGTTGATGTCCGTGATGTAGCTGATGCTCATATAACAGCATGGGAAAAAGGGCGTTCAGGGGAGCGTTATATCGTTGTCGGCAACAATCTCACGTTTAGGGAGCTTTTTGCCCGAATAGGGTCTCTTGCAGGCAGCAGCACAAGGCATGCGTTTATGGTGCCAAAGAGTATCGGTCTGCTTGCCGGTCTTGGCGGGGAGCTCTGGTCGATGTTGTCGAACAGCCATTCCTTTGTCAGCCTGGAGAGCATACGGATTGCATCAAGGATTCTTGCCTATAATAATACCAGGTCAGAGCAGGAGCTCGGTTTGTGTTACCGGGATCTCTCCGAAACGCTCAAGACTCTCCTATAACCTGAAGCATCCACTTTTCCTCCAATTTTATCATGTAAATGCTATGGATACTCAGAAAAACGAAAAAAAAGCTGTTGCAGTCGATCCAGCAAAACTCAAACAATTGAATCTTGCTGTCGAAGCTCTTGAAAAACAGTTTGGCAAGGGAGCTATCATGCGCCTTGGTGACGATTCGGCAGGAATGAAGGTGCAGTCGATTTCAACAGGATCGATGACCCTGGATTTTGCTCTCGGTGTAGGCGGCTTGCCCCGCGGCAGGGTAACTGAAATTTATGGCCCGGAATCTTCGGGAAAAACAACTCTTGCTCTTCATGTCATTGCTGAAGCGCAGAAAGAGGGAGGCATTGCTGCTATCGTTGATGCCGAACATGCTTTTGATCCTACGTATGCACGAAAACTTGGTGTCGATATCAATGCCTTGCTTATCAGCCAGCCGGAATCCGGCGAGCAGGCCCTTTCAATTGTGGAGACGCTCGTCAGAAGTAATGCCATTGACGTGGTTGTGGTTGATTCCGTTGCTGCTCTGGTACCCCAGGCAGAACTTGAAGGCGAGATGGGCGACAGCGTGATGGGACTGCAGGCGCGACTTATGAGCCAGGCCCTGCGCAAACTGACCGGCGCGATTTCAAAATCAAGCTGCGTCTGTATTTTTATCAACCAGCTTCGCGACAAGATCGGAGTTGTGTATGGGAACCCTGAAACCACAACCGGTGGCAAGGCACTGAAATTTTATTCGTCAGTTCGACTTGATATTCGTAAAATTGCACAGATCAAGGATGGCGAGGAGATTATGGGGAACCGTACCAGGGTAAAGGTAGTTAAAAACAAGGTGGCTCCTCCTTTCAGGACGGCTGAGTTTGATATTCTTTATGGTGAGGGTATTTCTGCGATGGGTGAACTGATTGACCTGGCGGTTGAGTTCGGGGTCGTGAAAAAGGCAGGATCATGGTTCAGTTATGGTACTGACAAACTTGGTCAGGGACGTGAAACCGTCAAGAAGGCTCTGCGTGAAGATGCTGCTTTGTACAGCAAGATCCAGGCGCAGGTCAAGGAGCTGATGAGTGGTCCGGCAGAGATTATTAACAGGTAGATATGAAAATCGGAGCTATTGAGATTGACCAGCCAGTCATTCTTGCACCGATGGAGGATGTAACCGACAGGGCATTCCGCCAGCTGTGCAAGCGTCACGGGGCGGACATTGTCTATACGGAGTTCATCAGCGCCGAAGCGCTGCGCAGGGGTGTTGAAAAGTCGATGCGCAAGCTGAAGGTTGATGCAATTGAACGCCCATTTGCCATACAGATTTTCGGCAGCAGTGTCGAGTCGATGGTTGAAGCAGCGGTCATTGCCGAAGAGTACTGTCCGGACTATCTCGACATTAATTTCGGATGTCCGACAAAGAAGGTT
>JAAXUM010000291.1 GCA_013336025.1 Chlorobiaceae bacterium | reverse complement strand
TTCATGGTATCGATACTCGACACATCGACACTTTTGAATATCTTGAATATATTGATAATGATTGCAAGCGCTATGGCGGCTTCAGCAGCAGCGATCACAATAACAAAAAGACTGAACATAACACCCTGCATTCCGCCATTAAACTTGGAGAAAGCAAGAAAGTTGATATTTGCCGCATTGAGTATAAGCTCAACGCCCATCAGCACAACAAGGGCATTCTTCCGAGTCATGACAGCAAAAAGTCCGAACCCCAGCAGAAAGGCTGAAATCGTCAGATAGTGATTGATTCCTATAGTCGTCAATATTTCCATAACCAATTATCCAGTTTTCCGGTTACCCGATTTTCTGATCCAAAAGCAATTCCATACACCCGATTCTACCCGTTCTTCCCCGGCTTGTCAAACCGTGCAAGAAATGCTGCTCCGATAAGCACTGCAAGCAGAAGAACAGAAGCCATTTCAAACGGAAGAATATATCGCGACATGGTTTCATACCCTATACTCTCAACAACACTGCCCTGCAAGGTTGTCAGTGAGGATTTCCAGGTACCCGTAGTGTAAAACACATAGAGCATTCCGCCTGTAATGACAGCAAAAAGAAGTGTTCCGGGCACGACATGCAGCACATCGGTTTTCAGATCAGTCTGCATGATACTGTTGGTAAACATAACGCCAAAAAGCAGAAGCACCAGAATACCGCCGACATAGACGACAACCTGTGTAACGGCAATGAAATCAGCACTGAGCAGAACATAGAGCGCAGCCGTACCAAAAAAGGTAAACAGCAGCGAAAATGCAGAATAAATAACGCTCTTTGAAAACACCACAAATGCAGCGGAAAAAACCGTAACCGCGGCAAAGAGGTAAAATATTATCGTAAAGGTACTGTCATTCATTGGTTATGGTGCATTGTTTTTCATGATCCTGCCGACTCACTGAACCTGTGTCGCTACTGTTCCTCAGTTTGCTCTCCCTTGATCCGGCCACTATCCCCTCCTTCTGCTGACTCTGTCTTCTCAACGGAAGGCCTGACAGACGGAGCCGGTTTTGGCGGAGCCGCCGCTTTATCCTTTGCAGCCTGTGCCTGCTGCTCCTGAAGCTTGCGTTTTTTAGCTTCCGTTTCAAGACGCGTCAGATTTCCAAAATGGTAGACAAGATTTTCACGATCAAATTCAGAAAAATCGCTTACCGGAGAGTGAATCAGACACTCCGTCGGACAGACCACCGTGCAGAGACCGCAGGTCATGCACTTTGCCGTATCGATATCAAACACCGGAAGCCAGAACTTTTTCTGCTGCCCACCTGATGTCTTGCCGCAAACGCCAAGATCGTCTGCTGTAACCTTGATGGTTTCAATGGTAATGCAACTGATAGGACAGGCTCGCTCACACTGTGAACAACCGATACAATCATCAATATTGTTCTCAAGACGATACCTTCCGTGCGCAGGAGTGGGAATCGCCTCTCTTGGATACTGGAGGGTAACGAGACCGTCTACCTGCCTGAAATAATCGGCATCATCCACACCCGCATCGCCTTTCCGCTTGACAGCATTGAAAAAATGCTGAAGGGTAATCCCCATACCGGTAGCAATGGTCGATGCTCCCGTCTTTATGTTTCTGAAATATTCACTCATAGTCTTGCTTCATTGGTTGCCTTTCTGCGGCACTTTCCCTTTCTATGGCACATAAATTTCCCAGATCGCAGTCAGAACAAATCCGATAAAAGCGAACGGTGTCAGAACTTTCCAGCAGAGATACATCAACTGGTCCACCCTCAAACGGGGCAGAGTCCAGCGCAGCCACATCTGCACAAAAATAAAGAAAAATCCCTTCGAAATAATCCAGAAGACTCCCCATATCGGGCCGCTTGTCATAGCGTTCAGCGGGACAGGACCGAGATCGGGAAGCGGTGAGTTCCAGCCTCCAAGAAAAACAATGGAAATAACGGCGGAAACCATGAACATACTGCCATATTCGGCAAGAAAAATGACTGCAAACTTCATCCCGCTGTACTCGGTAAAATAACCGGCAACAAGTTCTGATTCAGCTTCAGGTATATCAAAAGGGGCACGGTTCACCTCGGCAAGCGAAGCAATAAAGTAAATCAGAAAAGGAAGCCAGGCTATCGGCGACTGAAAAAGATTGAAATGGGCAAACCCGAGATGACCGGACTGCAACATCGTTATCTGCTGCATATCAAGAGTTCCTGCCATCATGGCACCACATAAAAGAGCAATACCGGCAGGAATTTCATAGCTCACAATCTGAGCCACACTTCGAACCGCACCATACAGTGACCACTTGTTGTTTGATCCCCAGCCAGCAGCAAGAATACCGACAACTTCGATGGAAACAATGCCGATGGCATAAAACAGACCCACATTCAAATTGGCACCAATAAAGGCAGAACTGAAAGGAAGCACTGCAAAAGCGAGAAAAGATCCTACAAACAGAATTCCAGGGCCGACGACAAACAGAAATTTGTCAGCAGCGGCAGGAACAATATCCTCCTTCTGAAGCAGTTTGAGAATATCGGCAAGAGTCTGCAGAATACCCCACTTGCCAACCTCCATCGGTCCGAGCCTGTCCTGCATGAATGCCGATATTTTCCGCTCTCCGTACACACCGTAGGTCAGTGCATAGAGGGCGATAAAAACAAGCGGAATAGCCGCGAGAATGACAAGACCAAGAGGAAATCCCAGGATCGAAAAACCGGCAAGGGCTTCTGACCAGGCATTGAGACTGTTACCCATAAGCAGAGGAATACGAATTTGCGATAAGGCCATTACACTCATCGGTCAACCTCCCCGAGCACAATATCGATACTGCCGATAATTGCAACGAGATCAGGGATCAACTGACCTTTGGAAAGATCTTTCATTGCTGAAAGATTGACAAAACATGAAGATCGCGCCTTGCAGCGAAGCGGTTTGGTTGATTTACCGTCACTCTGGATATAGAAACCAAGTTCACCTCGGGGATTTTCAGCCCGGCAATAGACCTCTCCGGCTTTTGCACGCACTCTTTTTGGTACGGCAGCCCGGGGGTTAAACCCCTCGGA
>JAAXUM010000290.1 GCA_013336025.1 Chlorobiaceae bacterium | reverse complement strand
CTCGGATTTGATTGTAACGGCTCTGAAATCAAGGGACTTGAGGGAAAGAGTGCTGGTGATTTTTCGAATATTATTGCTTTACTGAAGAATTCTCCCCGGGAAAACAAGGACAGGGAGCTTGTTGAAAGTCTTGAAAATATGAGTGCTGAAGAGCGTTTTTCGTTCTGGCAGTCAGAATTTTCCAAATGTATCAAATGTTATGCCTGCCGTCAGGCATGCCCCATGTGCTACTGCCGCCGCTGCATCGTGGACTGCAATCAGCCGCAATGGGTCAATACGTCCTCGCATACCCTTGGTAATTTCGAGTGGAATATTGTGCGGGCATTTCATCTTGCAGGCAGATGTGTGGAGTGCGGCAACTGTGATCGCTCCTGCCCGGTCAACATTCCGCTCCGCCTGCTCAACAGGAGAATGGCAAAAGAAGTCTTTGATGCTTTTGATCATTTTTCAGGAATGAGCACAAACCAGGAGCCTGTGTTGGCAAGTTTTAAAAAGGACGATCCGGAGACATTCATTTTATAGGTTATTTTTATGACAAAAATTCTTCTTGCCGAAAAACTCGACGAATGCATTTCCCGATGGCGGGCAGCAGGTCTTGGGGTGATCGGCCCTGTAAAAAAACAGAACAGCTCGCAGTTTGAGTCTGTAAACAGTGCTGCGGAGCTTGATTTCGGGCTTGTGCTTACTGAACGCACCATCAAGGATCTTTTTTTTCCCAAGACGGAACCGATGGTTCGTTACCGGATCAAAAAACATGCTATTGAGACAGAGGAGTTTCTGCCTCCTGATCAAAAAAGAATCATTCTTGGTGTTCGGCCCTGTGACGCCTCCGGACTTGCCATAGACGATCCGCTCTTCGGCTGGGACTATAAGGATGAGTACTGGTTCAACCGCCGAAATGAATCAGTTATCGTGACCATTGCATGCACAACGTCTGATGAGTTCTGCATGTGCACCTCCCTTAACCTTGCACCCGACAGCAGCAAGGGATCTGATGTCCTTATGCGACCTCTTGCCGATGGAAAGGGATGGCAGATAGAGGAACTGACCGATAGAGGCAAAGAGGCATTCTCCTCTGTCGCTGATCTTCTGAAGGACGATTCAGCACCGCTGGCTCCCCTGACTGAAGTGCCGGTAAAATTTGATCTTGAAGCTTCTGTGGCCTGGCTGAAAAATCCGGAAAATTTCGACAGTCATTTCTGGAAAGAGATTTCCGCACGCTGCATCGGTTGCGGATCGTGCACCTTTCTCTGTCCGACCTGCCACTGTTTCGACATTCAGGATGAAGGCGACATTTATCAGGGAATACGCCGTAAAAACTGGGACAGTTGTTCTTTTGCCCTCTTTACCATGCACACCTCCGGCCATAACCCGAGAGTTACCCAGTCATCCCGGTGGCGACAACGCATTATGCATAAATTCAATTATTTTCCAGGCAAGTTCGATATGAACAGTTGCAGCGGGTGCGGGCGGTGTACACGCCAGTGTCCTGTTGATATGGGCATTACAGAAACTTTACAAGAGATATCAAAATTATCCAGGTGAAAGAACACAACAGTAACGGACAGCAGAGCATCTACATGCCGGCAATCATGAAAATTGTCGCAAAGCGTGATGAAGCACCCGGCGTAAAAACATTGCGGCTCGAGTTTCAGAACCCGGCCGATCTTGACCACTTCAGGGAAAATTATCGAACAGGCATGTTCGGTCTTTATGGCATCTATGGCGAAGGTGAAAGCACCTTCTGTGTTGCCAGCCCTGAAACCCGCAAGGATTATATTGAATGCACCTTTCGTCAGTCAGGACGAGTGACTTCCGCTCTTGCCTCTGCCGAGATTGGTGACCTTATAACCTACAGAGGACCCTACGGGAACCGATTTCCGATCGAAGAGTTTTACGGAAAAAATCTGCTCTTTATCGCAGGAGGCATTGCGCTTCCGCCAACAAGGAGCGTCATCTGGTCGTGCCTCGATCAGAGGGACAAGTTCGGTAAAATCACTATCGTCTACGGTGCCAGAACCGTGGCAGATCTTGTCTATAAAGAGGAGCTTGATGAGTGGCAGAACCGCAGTGATGTTGACCTTGTTCTCACCGTTGATCCCGGAGGAGAATCACCTGACTGGCAGTATCGAGTAGGTTTTGTACCTTCTGTACTGGAACAGGCAGCGCCCTCTCCTGAAAACTGTATTGCTGTACTTTGCGGCCCGCCGATTATGATCAAGTTTACCCTTATTTCCCTTGGTAAACTCGGCTTTGATGAATCCAATGTTTACACTACCCTTGAAAACCGCATGAAATGCGGACTCGGCAAGTGCGGACGTTGTAACGTCGGCTCGGTTTATGTTTGCAAGGAGGGGCCGGTATTTACGGCAAAAGAGGTTTCGCAGATGCCCGCTGCCGATCTTTAGCGGCAATCCTTTTCAATACAGGAAGCGCCCTGCTTTGCGGCAAAAAGGTACGCAAAGCAGGGCGCTTCTGTTAAAAAAATCAGACAAGCTGCACCCGGTAAAACCGTTCAGGCTGATGAAAATCCGGCGTGCCGTACGGATTTTTCCACCATGGAAACAAACCATAACGAGATTCTCCGATACTTGCCGCACACTGCATTGCCAGAGTACGATCGGCAACAAATGGCTCCAGCAGTGAATAGGAAAAGGTCATGCCGAAACGGTTCTGCTCATAAAACCTGGTCGTATGCGTTTTCCATGGTTCCTGAGAAGGTGTTTCGTATCCGATCGCTCTCTGTCGTTTTTGACTGAACTTAAGGGCGACCCATCCGCCATCGGCTGTCATTTCAAACTCAACATATTCTTTTTCTGTATTTCCATGACCTAAAAAAATTTCAGACACGCTGTATTGCCAAAGTTCATCGGTAAACCCGTTTTCTCCATACACCGCTCCGGGTTGCCTTCTGAATACTGAAGGGTCAGAAGCTATGGTGCTCCAGCGCAAAAAGGGTTGTTGTGGCGCATGTACGGCATCATCAAGTGAAAGAAGCTGTTCAACTGAAACCGTGATACCTCCGGGAAAGGAGGGATACTCATGTGAATAACCGGTAAGCGGGCCCTGCAG
>JAAXUM010000289.1 GCA_013336025.1 Chlorobiaceae bacterium | reverse complement strand
CGGGTACTTTGGATCGTCGGAATCCCACATCTCACGGCAAGCAAAGATGCAGCCTGCCGTGGCACCCGAATCGATATCGAAATTACATCGGGGCAGAGTCGGCGATAACGAAATCGCACCGGAACATCCTTGCTGATGCTTGAAATGATAACATCAACTACCGGAGTGTATTGCCGCAGATCGAGTTCCGAAAACCGAAGGATCTCTTCATGACGTTCTGACAGGAATAGTCCGCCATAGGGCAAATCTCTTCTCGACAGCATGAACGACGAAGCCTTCAAGACGTTCATTGCCCGAAAACTGATGCACACGTTTTCGAAAACATCAACCGTCAGGCGGGGTAACCTCCGGGAAGAAGGCAATATTGCTCAGGTAACGTTTTTTACTCAAGCTTGTGCCTGTAAAATCGGTCTCGGCATCGAGAGTTGGGATCACGGTGTCGAACAATTCAACCTGGTTCGTCAGAAGGACCGCGCATGAGGGAGAGTTCGAGCAACAGGTATCAATAACGCTCAACAAACGGGGGGTTTTCTTTTCTGAACACTCAGGTATAAAAAAAAATGCGTTATCCCGACAGGTCGGGATAACGCAGCAATTGAGGCTGAAAAACAGGTTTTCAGAGCTGCCCTTTATAAGCAGCGCATCTGTTTTGCTGGAGATTAGTCATCAAGTTTAATCGACTCTTTTGTCTTCTCTCTGCGCTTTCTGTCTTTCTGATTATACTCATCCATACAGCCACTATTTTTCCCCTGCACAAGTGAGCACTCCAGGTATTCCGCTATTTCAATCACACAGGCTCTGATAGCTTTTCCTACCGGGGTATCCTTATACTGGTTGAGATGGCCGCCAAAACCTCCGCGATAGACGCCCACGCTGATACCGCTGGATTTTGAGGTTGCCTCTACTGTCCTTGCATCATAGATTTCGCCAGTCTGAACGTCAATCACTTTCAGATCAACAGCCATGTAGGCTTTATCCTGTTTTCCTCCAAGGCTGATGCCTCCATAGGAGATTCCGCCGCCGCCGCCGCTCGTATTGTGTTCAAAGGCGGATACCGTTGCAGCCACAAGGTATTTAGCTCCGGTAATCTTTCCCAATTTCGACCTTGTGCCCGGATTAATTCTTCCGGATGCTCCGAGATCCTGTTCTCTGATAACGGCATCGAGTTCGTTCCTTTCAAGCACCCGAAAACTGTTTGTTGATGCGAGTTCTGAAATGAGCATATCCTGCAGATCAGTTCCGACACCGCCTCTCCACCAGGTTGCATAGGTGTTGTTTGTGAACCTCAACACCCCGATACGGGGTTTTTCCTGGGCTAATCCCTCGGAAACAAGAGAAAATGAAACAAGAAACAGAAACAGTAGTAAAGCTTTAATCCTCATGTTGAATCTCCAGTATTGTTATGGTTAAATAAAAAAAACTGTGCCGTATTATATGAATCAGACAAATCAGAAGCTCTCTCAACTCCTGATGAAATGATGTCCTTCTGCCAGTGCATATACCTGTAAAGTATCACTGAAAAAAGTTAAACCAAAACAGTCAAAAATTTCATCGCAATACCCGCGATGAAACACACTTTTTCCTGCCGGTCATGCACCAAGCACCTTCATCACCTCAGCTTTCAGTTGCGGATAGGACATGGCTCCTGCTGTGCGCCATTTCAGCTCTCCCCGATGAAACAACATGAGCGCAGGGATGCTCTGTACCTGGTGTCGGGATGCCGCATCGGATTGTTTATCGACATTCACCTTCACAACCGTCAATCGTCCGCTGAATTCCTGTGCAAGCTGTTTGACCACAGGGGCTACGCTCCGGCATGGAGCGCACCATTCAGCCCAGAAATCCACAAAAACGGGAAGCTGGCTTGTTTTTATAAGATCATCAAGTGACTGAGCCATAAGATAGTATTGATTATCGGGTTAAATAATTTCAGAACTCCATGTAACAGCACATCCCGAGGCCTTGAGCATGGCAGCTACGCTGCAGTACTTCTCCATTGAGAGGCCGGTGGCTTTCTGAAGTTCGGCAAGGGTGCAGTCGGGGCTTGCAAGCCGATACCTGACATGAATCGCCGTGAAAACCTTCGGATGCTCCTCCGCTCTTTCAGCCTCGATATCGGCCTCGAACGAGGTCAGTTCCTTTCTCATTTTCTTGAGTATGGCGATGCTGTCCATCATGGAACAGGCTCCAAGCGACTCAAGCACGGTATCCATCGGCGAGGCGTACCTGGCAGGACCGGTAAAATCCATTGTTGCGTCAAAACAGGTCTTGTGCCCTTTGTCGTTCAGGCCAACCAACGGGAGTTTTCCATTAAAGGCAACGGTGACATGCATGTTTTCTCTCAGTTCAGTGAAGCCTGAAATCAGCAACGGTATTCATTTCAGGACAAATAATGTATTGACTGCCGGGCATCTTAATTTATGTATTCCGCAGTCCGGTTCCTGCATTGGAGCCTTACGTGTCGGGACGCTCTCTCTGTTTTTCACAGCGTACTCTCCCGGTTGACAGAGAATGACAGGCGAACGTGCTGTTTCACCAGATCGCGACACGATTCTGTTCACTGAGCCACATCGGATCCCCTGCTCGTATACCGAAGGCTTCGAAAAAGCTTTCGGCATGCTGCAACGGGGCAAACATTCGATAGAGGCCCTGCGGATGCGGATCGCGTGCGGTTACCTGCCTGAGATATCCCTCGTTGGTCTTGCTGGCCCAAAGCTGTGCCCATGCGATGTAGTAACGCTGTTCCGGGGTCAGGCCATCAATTTTCCTGTTCGCTTCGGGATGTTCCTTGAGATATGCTTCGAACGCGCTGTATCCGAAAGTGACGCCGCCAAGATCGGCAAGGTTTTCTCCAATTGTCAGTTTTCCGTTGATTCGTACGCCAGGAATCACCTCATAAGCGTCAGCCTGATCAATGAGCTTCTGTGTCTTGGTCGTAAAATTCCTGCTGTCAGCATCCGTCCACCAGTTTCGCAGGTTACCCTCTGCATCGAAGAGACGACCCTGTGAATCGAAACCGTGGGTCATCTCATGTCCTATTACTGCGCCTATGGTACCGAAGTTGACTGCGGCATCGGC
>JAAXUM010000288.1 GCA_013336025.1 Chlorobiaceae bacterium | reverse complement strand
ATGCTGTTGTGCCAAAGCGGTGCCGATGGTGCCGACCGAAACACCTGCAATACCAGCCGGTTTACCTTTCCATGAGTTATGGCCATATGGACGAGAACCATGGTCGATTGCGTTTTTGAGAACACCAGGTATTGATCGGTTATATTCCGGCGTAACAAATAAAATGCCCTGTGCCGACTTTATTTCATGTTTTAACCGCTTGACGGATTTGGCCTGATTGTCATCATCATCCTGATTATAGAGAGGCAGGTCATCGATTTGTAACTGCTTGAATGACAACTCCGGATGTTCCAGCATTCCAAGGGCGGTTGCCAATTTGCGGTTAAATGAATCTTTTCGAAGACTGCCGACGATGACAGCTATCTGGTATTTGCACATGATGTTATATTTAAAATGTTGACTTTCAGGGAGGTGAGCCCGGAAAGGCTACTATCGTCATTTGATTTGTTCACGGCTGTTGCCGAAAACCAGCAGTACTTCGCCGGCAACAATCGCCCCCACTCCGGCCCAAATCGGAATATTGACACTCCTTTTTTCCATGCGTGATCACTTCCGGAGCTGAACCACATCCCCTCACAATCACAGGTGTTCCGCAGGCCAGAGCTACGATCATGACCAGTCCAAACGCGGTTCACCATGCCGGTTTATGGTATTGAGCAACGCTTTGGCGTTTTTCAGCGATATATTGCATTCCCTTGCCAGCATGATTGCCTGATCCGGTTTTTTCTCTTCAGAAAAACGGCCCGGATTGAGGAGATAATCCTCAGGGTGCTCATTAAACTCAAAACAGGAGGCCGGATAGCCGTGATGAATAGTTTTGATCCGGTTGATATCTTCGTGCGTGCGTCGGTGGGAATTACTGATTGAGACAGAAGCCATATCACTGTATAACCTGTGCCTTGTCGGACTGTCGCCCTGATCAAGCCTGCCGTGCATTGTCAGAACGGTTGGAATCCGGGTTTTGCAGGCATTTGGCAGAGTCAGGTATTTGAGATGTGCATGAGTGATGTCAAAATCATCCGGCATTTTTTCATAGACCCGGCTCAGCATCATCATCGTCAATTTCGCTCTTTTTTGAGAGAAACACCAGAGAGCAGAGGGGCTTCCAGAGAGAGCATTCTCTCAGCAAGCGATTTACGCCCGGCTGATAACCATACTCTGATAGTGTCAAGAGGTTTGCCGATTATGTTCGATATCGATCTGTGTTTTAATCCTGACACCGCTGAAAGCAGTACCGAAAGTTTTATATCGGCATCCTGCTTTAGTAATACCGTTCCCAGCTTTTCCATAGGATTACATGACGGTTTCGGAATACAGGTTGCATTGTCGTGACCGAAAGTATTGAAATAACACTCTCTGAATGTTTTGTATACCTCACTTTCATGCGTATCAAGAGTGACATTCAGATAGGTTAAGTTTACCAGTTCAGTGGCTGACGCCTCAGATCCGGTCATCCAATACGCAAGGGTGTATATATCATCCATTAAATCTAACGGCGTTCTTTTTTCCCTGGTCACGGTTTCTCCCTTTAATGGCTTTCAGAACAGTTGTAAGGACAGGTAATTTAAAGCATTTTATCTCAATGAAATAGCAGAAAACATACAGACCAGGCCAGACTGCGATTATCGCTCTTTACAGGCAAACATTATCTCTTTTGTCTCCGACACCCACACGCAGACGCGCTCCACAAAAAACAGTCACGCTGACCCCGACCCTCCCATTAATCGGTTGCATTTCCTGTTTATTGAACTAAAACTACTTATTCTTACTTATACTTTAAAAAACAAAGCACAAGGACTAAAAGTTCAGGACCAGAGCGATTATCGTTACGCCTCGAGAGGACATTATTGGTTATTATAGCCTGCCTGAAGTGACCTCGTTTACTATTGTGATCGGAAAACAAGAATCACCAGGGGTTAGCGTAAAAAATATTCACCGCTTTGTATGTGCTGCTTTTAATGGAGAGAGAACTGACGGGTGCGGGAGTTTATCGGGGAATCTGCAACGCAAAATTGCCCGAGGCCGGGGTTTGGCGTTCGAGGGTACCGGTTCATTGCTGGTGATACATCTTTACCGTGAAACCGGAAATTTCCGGATGTCGGGATGGTGCGCTGATGACGCACTGAACCTCGAAGTGATTTGTTGGAGCGTTCACGTTTCATCACATTCGTGCAAAATCAAAGTCGCCTCTCTGCTGATTTTATTACCTTGTATGATCAAATCACTGGTATGCTTGCAGGTTTTTTTTATCAAATGCGCGGCAATGAAATTTTATGTTCATAATGAGTGGTTTATTTGCAGTGCTTGCAGTGCTTTTTAAGATTGTTTTACAGGTTGTTTTATGAAAATCGGCATATCGTGTTATCACACTTACGGGGGGAGCGGGGCAATTGCCGCTGAACTGGGCAAGGCTCTGGCAGCCAAGGGTCATATTATCCATTTTTTCAGTCAGGCGGCACCGTTCAGATTGGGTGCGTATTCGCCCAATATTTTTTATCACGAGGTAGAGGCGATGCACTATCCGCTTTTTGAGTGTCCTTTTTATGCTCTTGCGCTTGCCTCCAAAATCGCAGAGGTTGCGTTGTATGAAAAACTCGATATTGTTCATGCTCATTATGCCATTCCTCATGCGATGAGCGCCATGCTTGCGCGGCAGATGCTTGAAGATTCCTGCGCCGAATCCCGATGTTTTCGTATTGCCACAACGTTGCATGGTACGGATATAACCGTTGTCGGGGCTGACCGGAGCATGCAGAATGTCGTCAGGCTTGCCATTAACAAGTCTGACGGGGTTACGGCGGTTTCCTCATACCTGAAAGACGAAACGATCCGGATGTTCAATCCTCGCAGGGAGATTTCCGTGATTCCGAATTTTGTTGATACCTCATTGTTTGTGCGTGCTCCAAACCAGGCGGTTCGGGAACAGCTTGGTCTCGGTGATGAAAAAATCATTATTCATATTTCGAATTTCAGACCGGTAAAGTGTATCGGTGATATTCTTCGGGTTTTTCATGGCATTGGCAGCCGGATTGATGCAACGCTCCTTCTTGTGGGTGACGGTCCTGAACGCAGCGATGCCG
>JAAXUM010000287.1 GCA_013336025.1 Chlorobiaceae bacterium | reverse complement strand
GTACCGGATCAATATCTTTGACGAAAAGGGGCAGCGGATTGCTTTCAATACTCCTCCCGACCATACTCCTCTCGAACAGACGTGCGATCCACGGCAGATGCTGCAACCACTGTATACCGATAAGCAGGATTCCTTGCTTATCGGTATACGACAGAGCACTTCCGACAGAGGCCCCCGGCTTGTTGCTGCCGTAAGGCGTACAAGGGGAGGTGTAATTGCCGGAAATATCGATGCCTCAAGGATGCTCGACCTGAGGCGCAGGCTGGGAGCCGGGCAGCTTATTCAGCGTATCGGTGCAGATACTACAGGTATCGAGTACATTATATGGCAGGATTCGACCGCCATTCTCTCAGCGACGCCCAATGTATCGCAAATGGATCCCGTTCATACCGATCCTTTTCTTCTCTCCGCTTTCCGTGCGACCGCTGCAAAAACCCGCATGACGACATTCATGGGGAAATCTGTTTTCGAGGTTGTCAAGCCCTTTTATTATAACGGCATCAATGTAGGCCTGATGCGCATAGGCCTGAAAACCGACCACTATGCCATAGCAGCATCCAAGCTGCGTTATCGGCTGTTCATGCTTGTCGGCCTTGTTGTTATCGGCACTCTGATTATGTTCAATCTGATCGTGACACGCAGGAACGAAGTGCAGATGAAACATGCCTATCAGCGGGCACAGATCTTTTCATCCGTCATTCTTGAAAATATGGCGGATGCCGTTATTGCCGTTGATGCTTGCGGAAACATAACCATGATCAACGGCCCCGGTGAAAAACTGACAGGGCTTTCCTCCAGAGATGTCGCAGGCAAACCTGTAGATAAGGTCTTTCCGGAATCCGCACCTTTCCTCCACGGCATCATCTCGGACCGGCACACAATGCTCAACCGGGAATTTCTCTGTACGACCGGTGGCCGACAACTGCTGCTGGATGGAAATTTCAGTCTCATCACGGGTACGGATAACCGTATCGAGGGAGCAGTAGCAGTACTTCGCGACCTTACGGAACAGCGGGCGATGCAGCAGATAATCGAGCGGCAGGAGAAACTTAGGGCCATGGGGGAACTTGCTTCAGGAGTAGCTCATGAGATCAGGAATCCCCTGAACGCGATCGGGATTCTCGCTCAACGTCTCGATATCGAATTTTCACCGACTGCCGACGAACCTGAATACCGCCATCTGGTTCGAACCGTTGTATCCGAGGTACATCGACTCAACGCGATTATCCAGCGCTTTCTGAAATTCGGACGTCCACCACGGCTCATGCCTGTACCGGTGAATCTTGATGATTTTGTCAAGGGTTACGCTACCGTTCTGCAAAGCGAGGCAGAAAAGAAAGGTATACGGTTTACGCTTCACGCCGGGTGCGCCAGCACGGTGCTGATCGACAGGGAGCAGATGCAGCAAGTGCTCCTCAACATTATACGCAACGGTGTTGAAGCTACGGAAAAAGGGGGAGGCATTGCGCTCAGGGTATTCTGCCGAGAGAGGCAGTCGGTCATCGAAATTGCCGATAGCGGCACAGGTATTTCCGAAGCGAAACTGCCGGAAATATTCAATCTTTATTTCACTACCAAAGATGAAGGTTCCGGAATGGGGCTGAGTATCGCAAACCAGATTGTCCACGCTCATGGCGGCCTGATCGAGGTTTCGAGCAGGGAAGGGGAGGGAAGTGTGTTCAGCATTGTGCTGCCCTCTCTGTGAAAGACGATTTTCAATAACGTTATGAATCGGGTACGAAGATATAATGGATTATACCATTCTTGTGGTTGAAGACGAAAACGTTCAGCTTGAGAGCATTGCCGGTTTTCTTTCAAAACAGGGATATCGGGTGCTGAAATCTTCACGTCCGGTAAGAGCCCTTGAAATTGCCGGGGAAGAAGCTGTCGATATTGTGCTTTCCGATTTCAGAATGCCTGAAATGAGCGGCGTCGAACTGCTTTCGGCATTGAAGCAGCGCAACCCCGGTGTCGAGGTTATTATCATGACCGCATACGGGAGTGTGGAATCGGCTATCGAAGCTATGAAACTCGGAGCTGTCGATTACATCACAAAACCGGTTGATCTTCACAGGCTTCGGGTAATGATCAGGAACATCCTCGAAAGAAAGCAGCTTATCAGCGAAAACCGTCTCCTGCGAACACAGCTTTCGGAACGGTTCGGTTTTCAGGGCATCGTATCGCAATCTTCGGCAATGGCCCAGGTGATGAACATAGCAGGAAGAGTAGCGTCAAGCAATGCAGCGGTGCTCATTACCGGAGAAACCGGAACCGGCAAGGAGCTTATTGCAAAAGCCGTCCATTTTTCTGGCTCCCGGCGTGAACAACCTTTTATTGTTGTCAATTGCGCAGCATTACCGGAAACGTTACTTGAAAGCGAACTTTTCGGTCATGAAAAAGGGGCCTTCACCGGTGCGGACAGATTGCGGAGAGGACGATTTGAAATGGCACAGGGCGGCACGTTGTTTATTGACGAGGTTGGTGAAATACCGCTTTCCCTGCAGGTCAAACTACTCAGGGTTTTGCAGGAAAAAACGTTTGAGCGTGTAGGCAGTTCAACTCCTCTTGTTGCTGATGTGCGTATTGTCGCTGCGACGAATCGCGATCTGGAATCGATGATTCTCCAGGGTTCGTTCCGGGCGGATCTCTACTATCGACTCAATGTTGTCTCTATCAGAATACCGTCATTGCGGGAGCGCCGTGATGACATAGCTCCTCTCATCGACGCATTTCTTCAACGCTTCAGCAAAGAAAACAGCAAGCAGATTACCGGTATTTCAAGGGAAGCAATGGATGTTTTGATGAAATATTCCTATCCGGGCAATGTTCGTGAACTTGAAAATATCGTGCAGCAGTCCGTTGTGCTCTCACGTTCCTCGACCATTACCAGAGATGATCTTCCTATCAGGGTCTCCGAACCCCATCCGGAGGGTTCCGGAATGGATGACATGCAGGGTACCTTTACCGAAAAGATCGAAGCCTTCGAGCAGTCGATGATTCTCAGCGCCATGAAGGTTGCCGGCATACCGCCAACATAATAATACTGCCTGAGGCGTTGAATATATTTTGATTTGAAAGTGGTT
>JAAXUM010000286.1 GCA_013336025.1 Chlorobiaceae bacterium | reverse complement strand
GTCGGCATTACGCCTGAAGCGATCAATACCCAGCTTGCCCGACGCCAGCAGGGATATGGCCGCGGAGGACGCATGAAAATCGAGACCGATCAGGCGGAAGTGCTCTCCGGAATCCGCTTCGGAAAAACCATCGGTTCACCGATCACTCTGGTCATCAGAAACCGCGACTGGGAAAACTGGACAACAACCATGTCTCAATTTTCAGAACCGGCGGAACATGTTGCAAAGATCACCATCCCCCGACCTGGCCATGCCGATCTGACAGGAAAAATCAAATACGGCTTCGACGATATTCGCCCGGTTATTGAACGCGCTTCGGCTCGCGAAACCACGGCAAGAGTTGCGGCAGGAACAATTTCCCGAATTTTCCTCAAAGCACTCGGCATTGAAATCGGGAGCTATATCTCAGCCATCGGTTCAGCAGGTGAAACAGAAACGAACCCTCAGATTGAAACACTGCTCCGGAACGGCGCCGAAACCCTTGCACAGCAGGCAGACCGGTCAGAAGTGCGTATGCTCGATAACATAAAGGAAGCTGAAGCAGTTGCCGCTATTGATGCAGCCAAAGAGGCAGGAGACACTCTGGGCGGCATCATCGAAATCTTTATCACCGGCGTACCAATGGGGCTCGGGAGCTATATGCAGCACGACAGACGTCTTGATGCAAACCTTGCAGCGGCACTCATCTCCATTCAGGCTATCAAGGGAGTAGAGATCGGTACGGCATTTGCAAACGCTCTGATGCCGGGATCACAGGTTCATGACGAATTTATTATACACCCGGAGAAAGGGTTGACAAGAAAATCGAACAGGGCTGGCGGAATTGAAGGGAGCATGTCAAGCGGTCAGACCATTCATCTCAGAGCAGCCATGAAACCGATATCATCACTTCTCACCCCTCTCAACTCGTTTGACAGTGAAACCCTCCAGCCTACGCTCTCGCGCTTCGAGCGAAGCGACACCTGCGCAGTACCTGCTGCCGGTGTTGTAGCGGAAGCTATGGTATCGACCGTTATTGCAAACGCCATTCTGGAAAAATTCGGAGGCGATCATCTTGCTGAAATACAGGATAGAGTTGCCCGTCACCAGGAGTCAACCCGAAATGCGTTCAGCGTTTAAAAAAACTCAGGCGCCATCTTCAGATGACCCGACAAGTCTCTGGTTCATGTCACGGGAAGGCTCCGGCACCTCGGTCTTGCCGACAATTTGCGCAGGAACACCGGCCACAGTATAATGCGGCGGTACATCATCAAGCACCACGCTGCCTGCGCCGACTTTCGACCCCTCGCCAATGATCACATTACCGAGAATCTTTGCCCCGGCACCAATCAGCACTGATTTATGCACCTTGGGGTGCCTGTCGCCAGACTCCTTTCCGGTTCCTCCGAGCGTCACCTCATGCAACAGAGAAACATTATCATCAACAACAGCAGTTTCACCGATCACAAGACTGGTCGCATGATCAAGAAGAATCCCCTTGCCAATCACAGCTGCAGGATGAATATCAACAGCAAACACCTCGGACATGCGGTTCTGTATAAAATAAGCCATGGTTCTGCGTCCGTTCTTCCAGAGCCAATGCGAAAGACGATAAGCCTGTAAAGCCTGATAACCTTTGAGAAACAGCATGATCTCAAAATAATGCACAGCAGCAGGATCCCGCTGCTGTGTAGCAAGAAGATCATACACCGCATACTCAACCTGCTCCGGGCAGTGGCGGTAAAAATCCTCAAAAAGACCCTGCAGGACCAGAGGAGGAAAATGCTTTGACCCAAGCTTCACCGAAAGCAGCATTGCCAGTGATGCCCCAAAATTATCATAACGAATAATATGCTGCTCGAGAAAAACACTGATCTCAGGATCGCGCAGGCACTCAGCCGAAGCCTCCATGACAATCGTTGACCAGATGCTCTCTATGTTTATATCTCTCTTCATATGTTGCGACAACACCTTTTAATATCAATGTAAATAAATGCGATTGTACAAACCAGTCAAGGTTCCATTCCCATCCTGAAAGCCATTCCCGTACAAAAGGTTCATACACCGAGCCATTTTGACTTCGCAAGTTAGAAAAATCAGGGAGGATTACATATCGGGGTATCTATTTATTGTCGTGAAAATCACGACATCTGTCGGGGTAAGGGTGGATAGGGTCCAGACAGGCATGAACAAACGCAGCGATCAGGATTGGGAACACAATGGAGAGCAATGAAGCTCTGCCTTGCTCGAACGTTTCAGCAGACCGGATTTCCCTGAAAAACAAAAAACGGAAACCTTTCAGTCTGCATCATACGCATATAACTACTTTTGAAAGTATGAAACAATACGTATCACTGAAAACAGCGGATTGTTTTCAGTGATACGTAACAAGAAAAGTGAAGTCGAGGAGAACGGCAATACTATCACCTGTATTTTCACTTTGCCATTTTGATAGCAACAGTTGCTGTGCCGCCATCAGTTACAGTGACCATGGTTTTGCCTGTCGGCTTCAGTTTTTCGCTCCATGCCGTAATTTCATAGGTACCTGCAGGAACATTTTTAATGGTAAACTTGCCATCAGGACCTGTCACGGCAAAGTAACCGCTTTCAGGAACAACGACAAAACCTGACATCTCGGAATGAACATTACACAGCAGATTGACTACACACGGTTTATCAAAAACCACTGATTTTGACATGCCGGGATTATACGTGCCAAGATTGAATTTCTTGCAGGCATCCGCCGAGAATATATTATGGTTGACTTTATCGCTGTTGATAAAATCAACGGTTGATCCTGCCGGTACAGCAAGAACATGGGGAACAAAAACAAGATTTTTCTGGTCAACAACAGCTTTTCTGGGAGCAGCACCTCCCTTTGCTCCCTTAATATAAACGACAGCATCTTTTTTATACTTTACAATAGATGCATCGACGGTGCCTGTAACGGTGCCGATGCAAAAAGCATTCGATGCCATAAAGCTGAAACCGGCTGCAATCAGTGCGGTTTTAACAAATTTTCTTTTTTGAGTCATTTTGGTATTCCTTGTATTTAAAGTTATTAACAGACAGGAAAATTCCTGAACATCAAAAGAGCCCATACGATACTTGCTCAACTGCAAAAAGGCATTA
>JAAXUM010000285.1 GCA_013336025.1 Chlorobiaceae bacterium | reverse complement strand
TGCGGCATAATGAGCAGTAATAGCCCGGTTTCGTGCTGTAAAATCCTGAAGAGCCGGCAACTCCGATTCAAGCAGCTCACGCCATTGTTCTTTCGTTCGATACATACGGTAATGCTTATTGACAGTAGTTATTGCAATACTCCTTATTTAGAGAACTGAACAGGAGATAAACACAATTAATTGCATATCGAACAACCCTTCCGAGCTGATGAGGCCATTCATTCGCATCAGATAAATAAAAATCCAACCCGAAAACCTACGCAAGTCAATTATAACCAGACCAGACGGGAACTTACCCCGGGTTTTTTATCGTTTCTATACAAGTGGAGAGAGTAAATCATTTTACCTTATTATTGAGAAAAAGCTCTGTTCGGGTTGCCAGCAACGACTCTTCAGAAATAATTTTCAAACCACAACATCTTTTTTTGTAAACCAAACCTCTGAAAACCATGATCTACCTGCAAAAACTGAGAAAACCGGTTGCATTTCTTCTCATCCTTGTCATGACAACGTTCACCTGGGGTTGCTCAACAACAACAAATGCAGGAAGAGGCGCAGGAATCGGAGCCGGATCCGGTGCGCTCATTGGAGGTATTATCGGCAGTGTATCAGGAAGCTGGGCTAAAGGTGCGCTTATCGGCGCAGCGATCGGTGGTGGTGCAGGAGCCCTTATCGGGAACTACATGGACAAACAGGCTGCTGAAATCGACCAAAATGTTGAAGGTGCAGAAGTTGAGAGGATCGGGGAAGGAATACGGGTTGTCTTTGATTCAGGTATTCTCTTCAGTACCGGTTCATCAGCCATTACTGCGACAAGCCGAGCCAACATTGAAAAACTTGCAGGAATCCTTGCAAAATATGATGACACCAACCTTATCATCGAAGGTCACACTGACAGCGTAGGCAGTGACTCCATGAACCAGACTCTTTCGGAAAATCGGGCACAGTCAGTTGAAAATCTTCTCAAAGCTTATGGTGTCAGCAGCAGCAGACTTTCAGCCATCGGATACGGTGAATCCCGTCCGGTAGCATCAAATGAAACTGAGTCAGGCCGCCGTCTCAACCGCCGTGTTGAAGTCCTTATTACGGCTAACAGCGAACTGAAACGTCAGGCACAGTCCGGAAAAATCAACTTTTAAGCGTTGATGAAACTGTTTTTGCCAATACAGAAAAAGCCGGAACAAAGATTGTTCCGGCTTTTTCTGTATTGGCGTTGTACACCTGAAAAATAAATGAAAAGCAACTCTGTTTACAAGAAAAAAACCTTACATTAGGCCGTTTATGCAAAGCCTGAATAATCATAAGAAGTTTTACATCTACAGATAAAAAACAACGTTCACGCAATGATGAAATTCAATAGTGCCGAAGATGTTCTGTTTCAATGGGTCACGCGTGTATGCAGCGGAAATCCGGACGCCATTGCATCTCTTTATCATGATCATGCGGTACTGATCCCGACTTTTTCACCGCACACCGTTATCGCACCGGAAGGTGTCAGAGATTATTTTCATCAGCTTGCAACAAGAGACGGACTCGGAGTACGGCTCCATAACAAAGCCCTCAGAACCCAGGCACGCAGTGAAACGCTGCACGTACTGAGCGGCATCTACTCTTTTGAATTTGAAGTGGATCAGGTGCTCCTGACTTTTCCGTCGAGGTTTACCTTTATTGTCGACCTGTCTGAAGAACGGCCGATTATTCACCACCACTCCTCGCAGGTACCGAGAAATCTTTCATAAACCTGGCGAGAACCAGGTCGGAGCGAGTTTCACGACCATACCCGCTCTGCGAATTTCCGATCATCTGAATCATCCTCTCGAAAAAAATCCGATTACCATAGAGATGCTCTCCTGCAATCGCGAAAGTATCTCTATGGATTGTCGTGGGCGGTTTGAGTAAGCGGCCGACGGAGTCTCTACAGGTCGGGATAACGAAGCAGACAAATTCCGGAACCAATCAACAGAGGTTCGCAGAAATCACAAAGTAAAAAGCTCAACCCTCAAGCAAGCTCCTGAGTGCCGCCTCAAGGGCATCGATTCGCTGCTTCATCGTGCCGATTCCTCGAATCAAAGCCTCCTGCCTCAACTGTTCACGCATAGGCTGAGCCGGATAACCGCGTATTGACTGCCCCGGCTGAAGAAATGATTTTGATATTCCCGCCTGGGCAGCCACATGAGTCCTGTCTCCAAGCTCCAGATGACCAGCAAACCCGGCCTGTCCGCCAATCATACACTGACGGCCAAGCGTCACGCTGCCGGAAACGCCTGCCTGCGCAGCAATCACGGTATGATCCCCGATATGGCAGTTGTGGGCTATCTGAACAAGATTATCAATTTTGACCCCTTTGCCGATTACCGTACTGCCCATCGTTGCCCTGTCAATGGTCGCATTGGCTCCAATTTCCGCATCATCTCCGATTTCAACAATCCCCATTTGCGGAATCTTGATATAGGAACCATCAGACTGAGGAGCAAACCCGAACCCGTCAGCTCCAATAACACTGCCCGAATGGATAGTCACCCTTTGGCCAATCAGCGTTCCGTCGTAACAGATAACGGAAGGAAACAAAACAGAACCACTCCCGATCGTAACATTCCGGAGAAGAGAGCTATGGGCACCGATAACAACACCATCGCCAATGACACAGCAATCACCAATAACGACATATTCTCCTATTGAAACCCCTTCGCCCAAGGTAACACCAGAGCCGATAACAGCACTGGCAGCAATCCCCGAACGGGCAATCTCCCGTGGAGCAGAAAAGCGTTTGAGAAGAAAAACAAATGCTGTATAGGGATCACTGACCTTAATAAAAGAGATCCTTTCACTGAATGCCGAAACATCAAGGGAAAGATGCACGACAACCAGTGAAGCCTCAGTGGTTTCAAGATGCCGGAGATACTTCTCATTGGAAACAAAACTCACCTGGCCCTGTCTGGCGGTCTCGATTTTAGCCGGACCGGTTATTGCGCCCTCTCCGGAACCTTCGTGAACAACCCGGTCAAAAAACTGCGCAAGGTACACGCTGATATCATGTATCGTCATATCTTATTAAATGATAAGAATGCTTCAGAAAGGGTAAAAAATTAGTTAACTTTTTAGCATTTTTAACTTAT
>JAAXUM010000284.1 GCA_013336025.1 Chlorobiaceae bacterium | reverse complement strand
TTCTCAAGAGAGGCAAGAATGAGAAGATAGATCCCATGCAAGACCTCCAACCAATCACAGACGATGAACTAGATGATCTGGATGATGCACCGGATGCCGAGAGGGAGCAGTTTGAAGATCAGGTAACAGATAGGGCCACTGCCTCTCAGACCATCGCTGAATTGGAAATCGAGATCCAAGATCTATCTTCTCATTCTTGCCTCTCTTGAGAAGACGCTCCTCACGCAGCTTCTTTTCCAGGCGTTCTCTTCTGCGCCTCAAAGAATGGTAAATAGCTTCGGGAGAGGAAGCCAGGCGGCGCTGCAATGTAGTCAGGGCAAAGCCTACATTCCCTCTCCGCCCTTCATTTTCCCCTTTATACCCGGGTATGAAACTGTTGGTAAAATTATTGATGCGGGCGAACATGTCAACCAGAGCCTTATCGGCAAGTATGCCTATGTTGCCGGTTCGTTCGGCTATCTGGATGTGAATGCGGCTTTCGGCGGAGCATCACAGTTCATCGTCTGCCCTGTTGACAGCATCACCGTTCTTGATACGCTTGACAATCCGCAATGCGGCATCGCCCTTCCACTTGGTGCTACGGCACTCCATATTGTGGATCTTGCCAATGTTGAAAACAAAAAAGTACTGGTGCTCGGTCAGGGTGCAGTAGGCATTCTTGCCACTGAACTTGCAAGATTGATGGGTGCGCAACTCGTTGCGGCTACAGAACCGCATCAGAACCGCCTTAACCTCTCTTCAGCCGACCTGAAGGTAAATCCGGAAACGCAGGACGTATCGGCAGTTCTTGCCGGTCACGAGTTTGATGTGCTCATCGACAGCACCGGCATCATGAGCGCCATTGATACAGGTCTTCGCTTTCTCAAGTTTCATGGAGTCGTGATTTTCGGAGGTTACTATCAGCGAATGAACATTGATTACTCTCAGGCATTTCAAAAAGAACTTTCCTTTATTGCTGCAAGGCAGTGGGCACATGGTGATCTTGACCGTGTGAAGGATCTCATCGGCCAGCACAAGCTTAATGCTGAAAAAATCTTCACACACCAGAGCCAGGTCGACGAGAGTATAAACTCGGTCTACATGCAGGCATTCAAAGACCCTGACTGCCTGAAGATGATTCTGCACTGGAAAACCGACAAAGAAGAGCAGGATACTGCCTGTTATATTGCAAGCACTTCATAATCAACGTCATTCATGGCAGCAAGAACAATAGCGATATACGGCAAAGGTGGGATTGGCAAGAGCTTCACCACAACCAATCTCACCGCTACCTTTGCCATGATGAACAAAACCGTGCTTCAGCTCGGCTGTGATCCCAAGCACGACTCCACAACATCTCTTTTCGGGGGTATATCCCTGCCAACCGTCACCGACGTATTTGCTGAAAAAAACTCACAAAACGAGCGGGTTGCAATCAGTGATATTGTCTTCCGCAGAAATTTTGAGGGTTTTTCAAAACCGGTCTACGGCATTGAGCTCGGAGGCCCGCAAGTTGGAAGGGGCTGCGGGGGCAGAGGTATTATTTCAGGATTCGACGTGCTGGAAAAACTCGGGATTTTCGAATGGAACATCGACGTGATCCTCATGGATTTTCTCGGCGATGTTGTATGCGGAGGATTTGCAACGCCGCTCGCCCGTTCACTGAGCGAAGAGGTCATTCTGGTCACGAGCAACGACAGGCAATCCATCTTTACCGCCAATAACATCTGCCAGGCAAACAACTACTTTAAAACAGTCGGCGGTCAGTCCCGCCTGCTCGGGCTCATTATCAACAGAGACGACGGCAGCGGTATGGCGGAAAAATACGCCAGAGAAGCCGGAATAACTGTTCTTATGAAAGTCCCCTATGACTCCGAAGCACGCGACAGGGACGACAGTTTTGACTTCGCCATAAAACTGCCTGAAATCCGGGAGAAATTCCGCCGACTTGCCGAAGATATTCTTGAAAACCGCATTCATCCCTGTGAAGCCTCAGGGCTTGACTTTCATCGCTTTGTAGGACTTTTCGGCCAGGTGAGTGAAGACGCACCAATACCCGCAACAGAGGAAGAGCTGTTTGGAAAAAACAGTGCTCTTGAAAGCGATAACGAGTCAACTCCGGATGAAACCGATGAAGATCGAAAACTGAACGAATGCATCACAAAACTTCCTGAAGAAGAACAGACGATCTATCGTATGGCAGTGTTTCATAAAAGAACTATTGCCGAAATCGCTGAGTTCACTTCTCTCGAACAAAAAAATGTCCGGGAGCTGCTTGCCAGCGCCCGGACACATCTGAAAAAACTTTTCTTTGAAAACTAAGCATTAGCCTTTTTTGTAGCTTTTGCCCTCAGGTTTGCATCGAGAATCTTTTTTCTCAGCCTGATGCTTTGCGGAGTCACTTCAAGCAACTCATCATCATTGATAAACTCAAGCGCCTGTTCCAGCGACAATATTTTCGGAGGAGTCAGGCGAAGCGATTCATCCGTTCCCGAAGAGCGCATGTTGCTGAGCTTTTTCGTCTTGCAGACATTCAGCGTAATATCAAGACCTCTTGTCGACTCACCGACAATCATTCCTTCATAAACCTTGGTATTGGGCGAAACGAAAAAGGTACCGCGATCTTCAAGACTGCTGAGTGCGTAGGCAACGCAAATTCCTGCTTCAGAGACGACAAGCGCGCCGCTTTCACGTGAGGGCAGCTTGCCCTTGAACGGCTGGTAGTTGTAAAAAACATGTGAGAGTATTCCTTCACCCTTTGTGTCAGTCGTAAACTCAAGGTTATAACCGATAAGGCCTCTTGTCGGAATTTCAAATTCAAGCCTGACCATCCCTCCTCGAAGGGTACCCATATGCGTCATTTCAGCCTTTCTGCGACCCATTTTTTCTATGATAACACCGGTATATTCGTCCGGAATATCAATCGTGACATGCTCGATCGGCTCAAGCAGCGTTCCATCCTCATCATGATGCATGATCACCTCAGGCCTTGCAATGGCAAGCTCATACCCTTCACGTCTCATGGTTTCAATGAGCACTGAAAGATGAAGCTCTCCCCTTCCTGATACGCGAAAGGTATCGGCACTATCGGTCTCTTCAACGTTAAGAGCGACATTGGTCATCACCTCTTTCATCAGTCGT